>OMYD01000034.1 GCA_900315195.1 uncultured Eubacteriales bacterium
ATTCATGAAGTCTGTCAGGTTGAGGGATGCATTGTGCCTTTGCGAATCAAAAGATGCATCATTGGCTATCAGCGTCAGTGTGGACTTACGCTCTGTAAGACCGCAATTGTGGGCGGCACTGGTGCTGGTACATGCGGCAGTCAGCGTGTTGTCGGTCTTACTAAATGAGAACGTATGACCAGGGTCTTGTGTTTCTTGCACCTCAATTTCATAGGTAATAACGATGGTGCCGTCATTAAATTTGAAAGTGCCGAAACTCTTATCCGGATCGCCAGCAAACATGATTTTCAATTGATTTGTTGCGCTGACATCAAGATTGCCCACAAAGGTCGCAGAGTTTGTTGATGCGTTGGTGTCATTCGACGGGAAATCGTAGTCGTTGGTTGTGCCTTGTAGATGCAGCAAGGTTGAAGGGTTGGTCTTATCAAGGCCAACGTGCCAAGCCGTATTTCGCTGAAGGTTAGCTCCAATATGGATTCGCGCACCATCCTCGATGTGGGCGGCGGTGAAAAGCTTATCGGACGCGGCGACATGCTGTTTTCACCCGTAGGCGCTCCAAAGCCTGTCCGTGTCCAGGGCTGCTACGCCTCAGAGGAGGAGATCGAGGGCGTAACCGCGTATATCAAAAAGTCGGCTAAAGCCGAGTACAACTCCGAGATTGAGGAGAACATCAAGCGCATTGAGGCAGAGGGACTCAGCAACGGCAAGAAGGGCGGAAATGACGACAGCGGCGATATCAACGTCGACTCAAAAATGGAGGAGGCAATTCAGTTTGTCATCGAATCGGGACAGGCCTCAACCTCTATGCTCCAGCGTCGCCTAAAGGTAGGCTACGCCCGAGCCGGCAGAATGATCGATGACATGGAACAGCTCGGCATAGTTGGCCCTCATCAGGGAAGTAAGCCGCGTGATGTGCTTATGACATACAACGAATGGCTCGAGCGCAGAAATGTTTTGCAAAATAACTCGGATTAAATGAATTGAAGCTGCGCTTCATGAATTGTTCCTGCGGAACATGAATAGAACCTTACGGTTCATGAATTGACAGCAAGCTGTCATGAAGGGAGGAATGGCATGGCTTTTTTACCGATGAACGCAAAAGAGATGAAGCAGCGCGGCTGGACTCAGCCCGACTTTATCTACGTATCGGGTGACAGCTATGTTGATCACCCTTCTTTCGGCGCGGCTATTATTACGCGAGTGCTGGAGGACTGCGGCTGCAAGGTCGCTTTTCTGGCTCAGCCAAACTGGAAAAACGACGCTGACTTTACACAGTTCGGAAAGCCGCGTCTCGGCTTCATGGTGTCGGCGGGCAACATCGACAGCATGGTTGCGCACTATACCGTCGCCAAACGCAAACGTCATGATGACGCCTACACGGCGGGAGGAAAAACGGGAAAGCGCCCCGACCGCGCCGTAACCGTTTACTGCAATATTATCCGCAGGCTTTATCCCGACAGCACGATAATTATCGGCGGTCTTGAAGCTTCGCTGCGCCGTTTTGCCCATTACGACTACTGGAAAGGCACGGTAATGCCGTCAATACTTTTTGACAGCAGGGCTGATATTCTGGTCTACGGAATGGGCGAGCTGCAAACCGTAGAAATCGCAAAGAGGCTGGGCGAGGGCTATCCCGTAGAGGCGCTGCACGACCTTCGCGGTATCTGCTATAAAGTCAGAACCGAGGACTATGTCCCTCAGTCGGCTGTTGATTTGCCGAGCTTTGAGCGCGTGAGCGAGAGCAAGCGCGACTACGCAATTGCCGCTCGCAAGGAGCTAGATGAGGCAGACGCGGTCAGGGGAAAGACGCTTATCCAGCGGCACGGGAAATACATTCTTGTACAGAATCCGCCAATGCCTCCTCTTGACACAAAGCAGCTCGATTGGGTTTACGCCCTGCCGTATGAGCGGTGGTACCCCGAGTGCTATGAAAAACTCGGCGGCGTGCCGGGAATTTCCGAGGTTCAGTTTTCAATCACGCATAACCGCGGTTGTTTCGGCGCGTGCAACTTCTGCTCTTTGGCGTTTCACCAGGGCAGAGCCGTTACCGTCAGAAGTGAGGAGAGCGTAATAAACGAGGCAAAAAGCTTCTTAAAGGACAAACGCTTCAAGGGCTATATAAGCGACGTGGGCGGCCCCACGGCCAATTTCCGTCTGCCGTCCTGCGAAAAGCAAAAGAAGCTGGGACTTTGCAAGGGCAAAAAGTGCCTTGCGCCAAAGCCGTGCTCAGCTATGCAGGTCAGCCACGAGGAGTATCTTCACCTTCTGCGCGAGCTGCGAAAAATCGACGGCATAAAAAAGGTGTTTATCCGCAGCGGAATCCGCTTCGATTACCTGATGGAGGACGAGAGCGACGAGTTTTTTGAGGAGCTTGTGCGCTGCCACATAAGCGGCCAGCTCCGCGTCGCGCCCGAGCACTGTTCGGCGGCGGTTCTCGATAAAATGGGCAAGCCGCATATTGAAGCGTATAAAAAGTTCTGCGATAAATTTAACGAGCTTACACAGCGCGCGGGAAAAGACCAGTATGTTGTGCCGTACCTTATGAGCTCCCACCCGGGCTCAACACTTAAAGACGCTGTGGAGCTTGCGCTTTTCTGCAAAAGGCAGAGAATTCACCCGAAGCAGGTACAGGATTTTTACCCAACACCGGGTACAATTTCAACCGCCATGTTTTATACCGGGCTTGACCCTTACACGCTCGAAAATGTCTATGTTCCCAAAACCGAGAGCGAAAAGTCAATGCAGCGAGCCCTGCTTCAATACTTTATCCCAGAAAACAAGCAGCAGGTGATCCGCGCGCTAAAGGCGGCGGGCAGAACCGACCTTATCGGCAGCGGCAAAAACTGCCTTGTAACGGGAAATGCCTCATTCACTCAGAAGCCCAAGGCTAAAGGCAAAAAGGACAAATTCGCGCGCTACTCACGGAAGAAAAAATAACGGCAATACCGCACCGCCAATTGTGTGGTGTTGCCTACAATTTTCGGTCTGACTTTAAAATATGTTGTCAGGCCGCTTTGATTTTATATAAGTTAAAAAGCACTTGACCTTTGCACAAAAAAAGATTATAATAAGTTCGGTATATTGATAAAATATGCAAAAATAACGCCGCATTTTTATTTTGAAGGCGGTAAAAAGCGCTTTTGGCGCATTGAAAGGAAAAGATTGATGGGAGTTTATGAAGAGCTTATCGCGAGAGGCTTAATCGCGCAGGTTACTGACGAAGAGGAAATTAGAGAGCTTGTAAACAGCGGAAAGGCTATTTTCTATATCGGTTTTGACCCCACGGCTGACAGCCTGCATGTAGGTCATTTCATGGCGCTGTGTCTTATGAAGCGCCTGCAGATGGCGGGCAACAAGCCCATCGCGCTTATCGGCGGCGGAACGGCAATGATCGGCGACCCCTCGGGCAGGACAGATATGCGCCAAATGCTCACCAAAGAGGTTATACAGCACAACGTTGACTGCTTTAAGGTGCAGATGAGCAAGTTCATTGATTTTTCTGACGGAAAGGCACTTTTGGTAAATAACGCCGACTGGCTGCTCGACCTCAATTACGTTGAGCTTCTCCGCGAGGTAGGCGCTTGCTTCAGCGTAAACAGAATGCTGACCGCGGAGTGCTATAAGCAGAGAATGGAAAGAGGACTGAGCTTCCTCGAATTTAACTATATGATTATGCAGTCCTACGACTTCTACGCGCTGTATCAGCGCTACGGCTGCAACATGCAGTTCGGCGGCGACGACCAGTGGAGCAACATGCTGGGCGGCACCGAGCTTATCAGACGCAAGCTTGGCAAGGACGCTTACGCAATGACTATCAACCTGCTTCTCAATTCCGAGGGCAAAAAGATGGGCAAGACCCAGTCGGGCGCCGTATGGCTTTCCGCCGAGAAAACAAGCCCGTACGATTTCTACCAGTATTGGAGAAATGTCGACGACGCCGATGTTGTTAAGTGCCTTAAAATGTTGACCTTCCTGCCGCTTGAGCAGATTGACGAGCTGGCAAAGCTTGAGGGAAGCGAAATCAACAAGGCTAAGGAGATCCTCGCTTACGAGCTTACTCAGATGATTCACGGCAAGGACGAGGCAGACAAGGCTCAGGAGGCGGCGCGCGCTCTGTTCGGAAACAAGCAGAACACCGACAACATGCCCTCCACGGCTCTTTCCGACGACGACTTTACCGACGGAAATATCGCTATTCTCGACTTGCTTTCAAAGTGCGGACTGATTCCCTCCAAGAAAGAGGGCAGACGCTTAATCGAGCAGGGCGGTATCTCGGTTGATGATGAAAAGGTCACCGAGGTAGTGGCGACTGTTCCGAAGTCGGCTTTTGAAAAAGGTCACGTTATAATCAAAAAGGGCAAAAAGACCTTCCATAAGGCAACTTTATAATTTGAAAATATTAGGGATTGTTGCAGAGTATTCTGCTAAATAATAAGGAAAGAAGGACAATCACATGAAAATCGTAAAGGAATTCAAAGAATTCATCATGCGCGGCAATGTCATGGATTTGGCAGTCGGCGTTATCATCGGCGGCGCGTTCGGCGCGATTGTAACGGCGTTTATCGATAACATGGTTATGCCGTTCATCGGTCTGCTCACCGGCGGTATGGATTTCTCACAGCAGTTCATCGTTCTTAAAGCGCCCGAGGGTATGAGCGTTTCTGACATCAAGAGCATTGAACAGGCAAAAGAGGTCGGCGCCAACGTTTGGGGTTACGGCGCGTTCATCACAGCGATTATCAACTTCCTGATCATCGCTCTGATTGTTTTCCTGATGGTAAAGGCTGTAAACAAGGCGTCCAACTTCAGAAAGAAGGAAGAGGAAGCCGAGCCTACCACAAAGGTTTGCCCGTTCTGCTGCACCGAAATCGATATAAAGGCAACAAGATGCCCTCACTGCACAAGCGAGCTTCCCGAGCTTGAATCATAAATTAAGCGTTAACAAAAAAGGTCGTGCGGACTGTGTCCTCACGGCCTAAATTTTTGCAAAAAATAAGAGCCGACCAAAAAGCCGGCTCTGAAAAACTGATTAGTCAGCGGTGTAGGGGAGCAGCGCAAGGTGACGCGCGCGCTTAATCGCTGTTGTAAGGTCACGCTGATGTCTTGCGCAGGTACCTGTTACACGGCGGGGAAGAATTTTTCCTCTCTCGGACATATAACGGCGCAGATGAGCGATATCCTTGTAATCAATGTGCTCTACCTTCTCAACGCAGAAGCCGCAAACCTTCTTGCGGGACTTTCTGCCGCGGTTGTTGGGTCTTTCAGCCATTGTGGGTTCTCCTTTCGTGAGAATATTCAAAAATAGTTACATTAAAAATTAAAACGGTAAGTCGTCGTCAAGGGGCATGTCCTGAAAATCGGCGTTTGAGCCGCTCTGGTAAGAGGGCTGGGGCTGCGCGGGCGCCTGATAGCTTTGGGGAGCGGGCGCTGAGTAACCCTGATTTCCGCCGTAAGACTGGCCGCCGTAGTTGCTGTTGCTCTCGCGGCGCTCGCCTGTAAACGAAACATTATCGGCAACGACTTCGACAACATAGCGGTTGGTGCCGTCCTTAGCCTGATAGGTTCTGGTCTGAAGCTGACCTTCAACGGCAATCATTGCGCCCTTGCCGAAGTAACGGCAAACAAACTCTGCGGTTTGTCTCCAGCACACGATGTCAATAAAATCAGCCTTGCGTTCCTCACCCTGCTTAACATAGCCGCGGTCAACGGCAATTCGGAAGCTGGTAACGCTGATACCTGACGCTGTTGTCTTTAATTCGGGATCAGACACAAGTCTGCCCATCAAAATAACTCTGTTTAACATACTGTCATCCTTTCATGTTCAGGCTTTCGCCCTACAATTCGCTTATTCGTATTCCTTCTTGATGATCATTGAGCGGATTACATCCTCGTTGATTCTGAACTTACGGTCAAGCTCCGCGGGGAACTCGGCTGTAGACTCAAAGTCAAACAGAACGTAGTAGCCTTCGCTCTCCTTGTTGATGAGGTAAGCAAGCTTTCTCTTGCCCCATTCGTCAACATTCTTCAAAGTGGCGTTCTGCTCGATGAGTGTCTTGAATCTTTCCACAACGGACTGAATTGCTTCCTCGCCCTTCTTCATGGAAACAACCATGACGGTCTCATAATTTGCTGTTACTGCCATTTCTTTGCACCTCCTTCTGGACTTAATGGCGGCTTCTGCCGCAAGGATTTGCCGCACTTTGCATAGTGCAACAGATATATTATAGCATGAATTATTATTTTGTCAACCAAAAATTCACAATTATTTTGGCTTATTGCGCCGTTTTATTGGGGTATTGGCAGATTGACAAAACCGCCAAAAGATATATAATGTATGTAGTATGGGTAAAAATGCATTGAAACATTGTTAATACGTATTGATAAAAGGATGTGTATGATGATTACCTCAATTTTTAAGGAACACAAAGGGTTTGGAAAGCAGATTTTTCTGCTCGCCAAAAACGAGCTGATCAAAACCTACAAGGGCGCAATAATCGGCCCCGGCTGGGCAGTTGTAAAGCCCGCTTTCACAATTTTTGTTTATTGGTTTGCTTTCAATACAATTCGAAGCGGCAAAAGCATCCGCATATTCTTAGGCTCCGGCTACAGTCAGCCGATGGCGTTTTTTACCTTTATGTTTATCGGCATTATCCCGTGGTTTTTTATACAAGACAGCATTTTACAGGGCACCAAAACGCTTCGCAACAACAGGCAGTTTATCACGAAAGTTAAATTCCCTGTTTCCACAATTCTCACCTATACGGGAATATCAAGACTTTATGTACATATGATGCTTATGTCTATCATGTACATATTTGTTCTGATTGTTGTGGGTCCGAGCTGGTACAACCTGCAGTTCTTCTTCTACTGCCCGCTTATGTTCCTGTTCTTCCTCGCTCTTTCTTGGACTACCGCGCCGATGGCGGCGTTTTCAAAGGACTTTGAAAGCCTTGTTGTTTCAATTATGACGGGCATTTTCTGGCTGTCGGGCATTATGTATGATTCAAACGACCCGAAAATTTTCGGCGGCGCCGCAAAGTACTTTATGTTGGCTAACCCCGTAAACTTTTTTGTAAACGGCTATCGCAACACATTTTTGATTCACCGCGGCTTTTGGGTTTACAAGGCGGAGTTTGTGATTTTTGCCGTGGAGCTTATCGGTGTTATACTGCTGGGTATTTTCAACTACAACCGCCTCAGGAAAAAGCTTCCTGACGTTCTTTAAGGAGGCAGCAATATGTCAGAACCGATTATCAGCTTTAAAAACGTCAGCAAAACTTATATCCTTTATAAAAACGACCAGGCGCGTTTCAGAGCGCTGTTTATCAAGCCCAAGAACCCCAAGACCAACAAGGCGCTCAACGGTGTTTCGTTTGAAATCAACCGGGGCGAGTCTGTCGGTATAGTTGGCGACAACGGCGCGGGTAAATCGACCCTGCTAAAGATGATTACAGGCGTTGCCTTTCCCGATGAGGGCGAAATTATTGTAAACGGAAAGGTTGCGGCTCTGCTTGAGCTTACCGCCGGTTTCTCGCTTGAGATGACCGGCAGAGAGAATATCTACCTCAAAGGCTATATTCTCGGTCTTGAGGACTCTTATATAAAGGAGATCGAGGAGAAAATCATCGATTTTGCCGAGCTTGGCGACTACATCGACCAGCCCGTAAGAACCTACTCAAGCGGTATGAAAATGCGTCTCGGCTTTGCCATTAACGTAAATATCGAGCCCGACGTGCTTGTTGTCGACGAGGCTCTTGCGGTAGGTGACGCAAGCTTCAAACGCAAGTGTAAGGATAAAATCAAGGATATAATTACCTCCGGTACGACCGTGCTTTATGTAAGCCATAACGCAAATTCCGTTGCGGAAATCTGTCCGCGCTCAATTTATCTGAGAAAGGGTACTGTAATCTTTGACGGTCCCACCGAAGAGACTCTCAAGGTTTATAACGACTATAAGGAATCTCAGAAGAAAAAGAAATAATAAACCGTATTTACAACAGGGCGTGCATTGCACGCCCATATATATAGAGCTTAACTATGATTAAAGACAGACTGAATGATTTTGAAACCGACTGGGCGGCTATGCCTCAGGTCGAAAAGGAAAAACTTGAGAAGCTTAACGGCAAAACAGTTTTGGTTTGCGGACATACAATTGCCCGCTGCCTCTGCTACGCGCTGGTTTATCAGAGCGAGCGCAAAAGCCGCAATATAAAAGTAATTTACGCTGGCGACTGCACAGATTTTTATCCCGAATGTACCGACAGCGAGTTTTTTACCGCCGTTAATCTTAATTTTATAAGAGAAATAAAAGACGCCGATTATATTGTCCATACGGGCTTTTGCGGCGAATACAGCGAGAGCTATGCAGCAAATTTTGCCGAGGAGATAAGCAGCGTTAACGCACTTGCGGCACTTGCTGAAAAGACAAACGCAAAGGTTGTTCTGCTCAGCGACAGCAGGGTCTACGGCAACGGAAAGCCCATGCGTGTGTATTCCGAAAACGAAAACGCTACGCTTTGCAACACCGACCTTAAAACCCGTGACAACCAGCTTTTGAGGGCAATTGAAAACCTATGGAATTGCCGCAGCACCGAGGGCGGCTTTTCGCTTACTGTTTTTCGCACGGGTATTGTGCTGGGTGCTTGCAGCGGACTTAAAACTTTCCTTGACGATGTGTTCAGGGCTGTTGCCGAGGGCAAGCCCTGTACGCTGGTAAACGGCAAGAAGCTTTCATTTGTATATCTGACCGACGTTTTCCGCGCGATTGTTTACGCTTTGGGCGGAAGCGTTCGCAAGGACGGTACATATAACCTTATCGGCGTAAACGGAACCGCCTCGGGCGGTATGATAGCGGCGCTGCTTCACGATACCTATCCCGACAAGGCGAAAATCACACTTGTTGAAGGCGAGGACGAAAACGCCTGCGCCATTACAAACAGCAAGCTCATTAACAGCGGCTGCGCTCCCGAGCTTGACCTTTCAACCGTTCTTGAGCTCTGCGTTATGTCATATTTGCCCGAAACGGGCGAGACCCTTCAGCTTTCCAACACTCACGACGGCAGGCTAAAGGCTCTGCAAAAAATGCAGATCGCCTATTTGCTGGAGGTTGACAGAATCTGCAAAAAGCACAACATCAAATACTTCCTCGGCGGCGGCACTCTGCTGGGAGCTATCCGTCACAACGGATTTATTCCGTGGGATGACGATTCCGACATTATCATGCTGCGCCCGGATTACGATAAATTCGCCGAAATAGCTCAAAAGGAGCTGCCCGAGGGCATGACCTTTGAGTCGCATAAAACCGACAAAAACTGCTTCTACGAGTTCAATAAGCTGCGTGTTGAAAACACAATGTTCGCCACCGAGCTCGCAAAGAACCACACCGATATCAACGTCGGAATTCCCTTTGATATTTTCTGCCACGACAAAAGCGCCAACTCGGCTCTCGGCAGGAAAATTCACTTTGCCATGACTATCTTCACCCGCGCTCTGGTGCTTAATAAGTGGAACCACCGCAAGGTCGATAACGGCAGCCGAGTTCAGTCGGCGGTTACAAACTTCTTTGTAAAGGTTTTTCCGCTCAGATTCAGCTTTTTCCTGATGAGCCACACACTTACTTTCTTTAAAAGAAAAAAGAATGCCCGCTATCTTTACGACGGAACAGGCAAAAACGTGTACCGCGGTTTTTTTGACGCGACTATTCTCGACGAGGAAACCACGCATGAGTTCGAGGGCTATCAGTTTCCCGTGCCGAAGCGCTATGACGAGTACCTCAAGTTTATTTACGGCGACTACATGGAGCTTCCGCCGCTCAGTACAAGGCATGGCTGCCACGAAATTGTTCTCTGCGATCTGGGCAGATTTGACGCTGACAACAACTAACTATTATTTATTCAGCTCTATGTCAATGTCAGGGTAACCAATTATAAAACAGAAAAAGAGAAAATGACAAGCGATGACTAAAAAGTTGTCGCTTGCTTTTTGTTATGCGCCCCCCGATTGTATCGGTGGTTCAAAAAAGCTTTAGCGATTCGCAAAAATACTCCTTATGATATAATAGAAGTGCGGTCCGGCAACTGTACGAAAAAATCAGAAGGAGGTCAGCAAATGCATGACAAAATAGTTTAGAACACACGAGTTGGAATTGCAAATACCATATAGTATTTGCGCCAAAGTATAGACGAAAAATATTATATAGATCTTTGTCATATTATACCAAATCTCACATGATTCATTCTTCGGCATATTATGCAATGAGCATTTGTGCTCGAAAAAGAAAGGAGAATGAATGTGAATTTAACAGAGATGGCTGAAAGACAGTACGGTATTTCTCTGCTTCCGGAAAATCCTGTTTATACCATGGCGTATATTCCGTTTCAGGCAGAGGACTCAAAGCTGTTTTCTCCCAATCAGGGATTTGCGCTCGGCACAATGTATCAGGCGCTGAATAAGCCGTTCTGCGGCGGAAAGTGCGGTGATTGTAATGACTAAGCGCGAGGCTCTGCTAAAGCAGATTTCAACGTATCAGTTTGCCGCGCTGGATTTGCAGCTGTATCTTGATACGCACCCCAATGACGAAAAAACACTTGAGCAGCTAAGACAGTATCGTAAAATGGCGGCTCCGCTTATCAAAGAATACGAGGAAACCTACGGCGCGCTTACAAAGCGCAGCGATAACGGCAACAACTGGGGCTGGATAAAAGCGCCGTGGCCCTGGGAATGTGAGGAGGACCGCTGATGTTTGTATATGAAAAAAAACTTCAATATCCCGTAAAAATAAAACAACCTAACGCAAAGCTTGCAAAAGTTATAATGAGCCAGCTTGGCGGCCCCGATGGCGAGTTGGGCGCGGCACTGCGTTATCTTAACCAGCGCTATACAATGCCGATTCCGGAGCTTAAAGCGACTCTTACCGATATCGGCACCGAGGAGCTGAACCATATTGAGATGATCGGAGCTATTTTGTATCAGCTCACAAAAGATCTGACCGTTGAGCAGATAAAAGCTCAGGGCTTTGACGATTATTTTGTTGACCATACCCTGGGTGTATATCCTCAGTCAGCGGGCGGAACTCCGTTTACCACGGCTTATATCGCTTCAAAGGGTGACGCGATTACCGATCTTCACGAGGATCTCGCTGCGGAACAGAAGGCGCGCACGACCTATGACAATATTCTCAGACTTGCCGATGACTACGATGTAAAGGATGCGATCCGCTTCCTCCGGGAGCGTGAAATAGTCCACTATCAGCGATTTGGTGAAAATCTGCGGCTTCTTACCGACAAGCTCGACGAAAGAAACTTCTACGCGTTTAATCCCGAGTTTGACAGAAAGTGTAAGTTTAAATCAAATAAGTATATCGGATAATAATACTTTAAGCCTTGGACACACTACTTGTATCCAAGGCTTTCTTACTTATTTTATTTCAAGCTTAGGAAGGTACCATTTCAGCGCTTCCTCCGCTTTCATTCCGTTTTTGCACAGATAATCAATACCCTCGGCGCTTATTCCTGAAAAGTCACCCGAATTATCCCGGTCGGTGCTGAATGAGTCCCACGGAGACGCAACCGCCGTAAGGTATTCATATTTTGGGGAAGAAGATGTAAAACCGTCGGTACAACGACATACGGGTATTTCAACCGGCTGACCCATGCTTCGAAGCACAGACTTGTCTTCTTTATAATATTGCTCAATTCGCTTATATAATTCTGAATTAGAATTATTATCTTTGAGAGAGGGCTGCTCGGCGGAGGCTTTGCTGTTTGTGCGGGCGATTATCGCAATTGCTTTTACCGCTTCGTCGCAAAAATCCTTGTTGCAGTATTCCGCAGCCTTTGATATATAAGCTTTGTTATATGTATTTGTATCAGTCTGGTTTTCAGGCAATGAACGTACGTTCTTTGTTATGAATCCAAGAGGTAAGACCGCCATAAGCACAAAAAACAGACATATCATTAATATTTTATCTTTCATTTTAAACACTCTTTCATTATTTATCTTGACAATAACGCGCAATTGTCTTAAAATAATATATGTACGCAATTTGGGGAGGATTCCCTATAAATATTAATTAAGGAGAAAAAGAGTTATATGAAGGCAAAGTATTCTGTTATTCCCTTTGTGCCGGCTTTTTTGGTAATGCTTTATTTCAAGCTGATGAGTATTGTCGGCGCTGACGGCAGCGGACGTTTTATGGGAATGGACAACACGACCATCACATATATAGTTCTGGGTATTACGCTCGGACTTTTTGCAGTGTGCGTTCTGATTAACCTTTTTGACCGCAAAACCTCGCCTGTTTACCCTGTTAAGAAAAACGTAGCAGCAGGCTTATTTGCGGTATTGGCAGGCTTCGCGATTATGGCTTATTCACTTACTACAGCCGTTGACGCTTGGCAGGTAGGCGCCAACCAGGAATATAAACTGCTTACAACCATATGTGCCGCCTTTTCGGTTCCCGCGGGAATTTCGCTCGCGCTGATGTCCAGAATTCATTTCGCAGGCAAAAGCGTTGTTTCGTCTATGTCGATGCTTTATGTTTTCCCGTCATTGTGGGGATGTACAGAACTTGTAAACGAATTTCTTCAGGCAACAAAGACCAGCGTTTCCGCAAAGGATTTGACAAGAGTTTTCTGCTTTATCTTTATATCGCTTTTCTTTTTCTCAAGTTCAATGGTTGTTTCGAGAATCAAGGGCAGAAATCCTGTCAAAGGCATGTTTATTTACGGCCTTCCTATGGCGGCGATATCGCTGACTTTTGGCATTTATGAGCTTGTAGCTCTCGTTAATAAAAGCGGGGTCATTAATTCAAATCTCAGTCAAAGTCTGCTGATTTCATCAGATGCGGCCGAACCGAGTTCTTTGATGAACTACAGCATAGTTCTGAATGCGAGCATGCTGATTGCCTGCGCGGCTTATGCGTTGGTATTCATTTTTGAGCTTTTCTTCAACACATATACAAAGGATGATATTGAAATAATCAACGGGCTTCCCGACGATGAAGAAAAAGTTTTCGTCGATGAAAATGATTACGCGATTGCGGAAAACAATACCGCCGAAGAGCACTACAACGTAAATGATAGTGATTACGCGATCGCGGAAAACAATACCGCCGAAGAGCACTACAATGTTGATGATAATGATTACGCGATTCCTCAAAGCAATACCGCCGAAGAACAATACAAAGTCGACGATATGGATTTGTTTTTCGATACAAAACCCAAAAAGGTAAAGAAAAGAGTTAAGAGTTCAAAAAACAGCATTGATAAAAGCTTTGGATTTGATGAAAATAACAGCTCAAAGCCTGAAAAGCATTCAGCGGATTTTTCGGATAAGGCAGACGTTGTGTTTTCAGAAAACAAGTCAGACGCGAAATCATCTCGGATGACCGTAGATAAGACTGTTTCTGCGGATGAAAAAGACGATATTGATGACCTTGTTTTTTCCGACAGATCAAATCGTCAACGCTCACATGTGAAATTTGATGATGATTATTATTCAAGTGTAAGCGGTCTGGATGATTTTATTATGGGTTATTCATATGATGACAATAACAAAAAATCCAAAAAATCCGCAAGCGGTAAATCGCTGAAAAAACAGGATAAGAACGAACGTAAATCTTCAAGAAAACACGATTCCGAAAGAAAGACAATCTCCAAAACCGAAAAAGCAGATAAAGCTGAAAAGAAGGTTTTTGCTGAAAAGTCGGAACCTAAAGCCGAAGCTTCAAAGCCTCAGACGGCTATTGATGCCGAAAAGGCTGATAAAAAAGCGGGCAAAGCTTTTAAAGCCGAGAAAAAAACTAATACTACTGAAGTTAAAGCGGAACAAAAGTCTGAAGTAAAAAAAGAGACTGAAGCTGTAAGAGAACCTAAAAAAGATGATTCAGCTAAGTTAAATCAGCGTCCTGTGAATCCGGATCTTGCCGCTAGCTTGAGACGCAGTCCGCAAGTCACTTCAAGAACTGAAAATACGCATGCTCCGGATGTTAATAATCTTGCTTTTGAACTGAAAAAAGCCGCAGAGCATAGGAAAACTCCTGTTGTTCATTGGCAGGAATCAGAAACAACTGATAATTTCATACACGAAGAAATAAAACGCGCTGAAGAAGAAAAAGCCCGCCGCGCCGAAGAAGCCCGCCGCGCCGAAGAAGCCCGCCGCGCCGAAGAAGCCCGCCGAGCCGAGGAAGCCCGCCGTGCCGAGGAAGCCCGCCGTGCCGAGGAGGCCCGTCGCGCCGAGGAAGCCCGCCGCGCCGAAGAAGCCCGCCGTGCCGAGGAGGCCCGTCGCGCCGAGGAGGCCCGCCGCGCCGAGGAAGCCCTCCGAGCCGAGAAACAGGCAATATCTTCAGAGCAAACTGTCAGCGCGGAAAGTGAAAGTATTGATAGACGCGAAGAGGAATACCGTGAAAAGCTCAGCGATGTTGACAGACTTCTTAAAGAGCTTGAAGATAAAAAATAACGGTTGACTTTTTAAAAAGTAAGTGTTATTATACTTATTAATAATTTAAGGCAATGACAGGGACAACACATTCTGTTTATCGTTTTCCAGAGAGCGGAGTAAAGGCTGAAAGCTCCGTATTCGACGCAGTTTGTTACCACCCCTTGAGCCCTGTGCAGGAAATGGCACGGCGTTTTCCGCGTTAAGGATTCCAAAGGACGCTTATGCGTTGAATTTGGGTGGAACCACGAGTAAATTCGTCCCAATACCTTTCGGGGTGTTGGGACTTTTTCATTTTATAAGAAAAGGAGAAGTGTTATGATTAACATTGAGTTAAAGGGCGGCGTAGTCAAGGAATTTGAATCAGGCGTAACGCCCGCTGAAATCGCGAAATCCATCGGCGCGGGACTTTACAAAGCTGTTTGCGCCGCGAAAATAAACAACGAGGTAGTTGACCTGCGCACTCCAATCAACACTGACAGCAAGGTTGAGCTTCTTACATTTGACGATGCCGACGGCAAGCACGCTTTCTGGCATACCGCTTCTCATGTGCTGGCTCAGGCGGTCAAGCGCCTTTATCCTAACGCCAAGTGCGCGATCGGCCCAGCTATCGAGTCGGGCTTCTACTATGACTTTGATGTTGAAAAGCCCTTTTCTGCCGAGGATCTGCAGAAAATCAAGGCTGAAATGAAAAAGATTGTAAAGTCTGGACTTGAAATCTCCCGTTTTGAGCTTGAGTCCGACAAGGCGGTTGAGCTTTTGGAAGAGATTGGCGAGCCCTACAAGGTTGAGCTAGCTAAGGAGCATACCGGTAAGGGCGAGAACATAAGCTTTTATAAGCAGGGTGAGTTTACCGATCTCTGCGCGGGTCCGCACCTTATGTCGGTAGCAGCAGTAAAGGCAATTGAGCTTACAAACTGCACGGGCGCTTACTGGCGCGGCGACGCAAACAACGCCCAGCTTTGCCGTGTTTACGGTATTGCGTTCCCCAAGGCGTCGATGCTTGAGGAGCACCTCGCGATGCTTGAGGAGGCAAGAAAGCGCGACCACAACAAAATCGGCCGTGAAATGGGCTTCTTTACAACAGTAGATTATATCGGACAGGGTTTGCCTATCCTTCTTCCCAAAGGCGCGCGCGTAATTCAGCTTTTGCAGCGCTTTGTTGAGGACGAGGAGCAGAAGCGCGGCTGGCTTCTTACAAAGACTCCGTTTATGGCGAAGTCCGACCTCTATAAAATCAGCGGACACTGGGATCACTATCAGGACGGAATGTTCATTCTCGGCGACCCCGACAGCGACGATGAGGTTTACGCTCTCCGCCCGATGACATGCCCGTTCCAGTATCAGGCTTATCTCAACAAGCAGCGCTCATACCGCGACTTGCCGCTCAGATACAACGAAACTTCAACGCTTTTCCGCAACGAGGCTTCGGGCGAGATGCACGGACTTATCCGCGTTCGCCAGTTCACGATCTCGGAGGGTCATCTCATGTGTACTCCCGAGCAGCTTGAGGACGAGTTCAGACAGTGCGTTGAGCTTGCTTCATTCATGCTGAAAACCGTAGGCCTTTATGAAGATGTTTCCTACCGCTTCTCGCAGTGGGATCCTAACGACCGCGAAAAGTACATCGGCACTCAGGAGGAGTGGGACGAGGTTCAGGGGATGATGGGAAGAATCCTTGACAATCTCGAAATTCCGTATAAAATCGGTATCGGCGAGGCTGCGTTCTACGGTCCAAAGCTCGATATTCAGATAAAGAATGTTTACGGCAAAGAGGATACCCTCATTACAATTCAGATTGATCCGATGATTGCCGAGAAATTCGGAATGGAATACGTTGACCGCGACGGCGTTAAGAAAAAGCCCTTCATTATTCACCGCACCTCAATCGGCTGCTACGAGAGAACCCTCGCGCTTCTTATCGAAAAGTACGCGGGCGCGTTCCCGCTGTGGCTCGCTCCCACACAGGTTAAAATCCTCGCCGTTGCCGACAGACACCTCGACTACGCTTACGAGGTCAAAAAGGCGCTTGACGCTGCCGGCCTGCGCGTTGAGGTTGACACAAGGAGCGAGAAAATAGGCTATAAAATCCGCGAGGCGCAGATTGAAAAGGTGCCTTATATGATTATTGTAGGCGATAAGGACATCGAGGCAGGCACAATTTCCGTACGTCACAGAAAAGAAGGCGACCTCGGCGCAATGAATATCGCGGACTTCCTTGCTATCGCTGATGAAGAAATCAAAACAAAAGCCATAAAATAAAGCAGGTGACATATGGGACTTTCCCCATACGATAAAAAAAGGTATAAAGAGTCAAAACTTCGCCGCAAGCAGGCTTTGCTGCAGAGCGAGACGGGATATATAATTCCGTATCGCCGCAGCAAAAAGCCTCTTGTTATCGGAATATGCGCATTATCGTTGATTCTGATTGCTGCTGTTGTAATAGCAATTGTTTCCGCCTGTAACTCACGTCCGGCTTCGGTTGCTTCGGCCAGCAATGAAATTGAAAGCGGGGAGAGGCTTAGGGTTGTAAACCGCGCCAATCGTCTGGATGAGGATTATATACCCGATTTGGACAGTTTTAAAGGAATCAAGGTCCAAAAAAATATTGTCGGCGCGCTTGAGCAATTCACAAAAGCCGCCGAGAACAAGGGCGTTTCGCTTAATGTTACAAAAGGTTATGTGTCTTTTGGCGACCAGCAGAAGCTTTATAATCAGAATCTTGAAAACTTCTTAAAAATGCCGGAATACACGCCCGTCAGGGCGCAAGCAGCTGCGCAGATGATTGTTCCCGAAGCGGGATGCAGCGAGGCTCAGACAGGACTTCTTATTGAGTTTGACCTTTCAGACTCGCACGCAAAGTCTTTTGTTGAGCGCGAATGTATAAATTACGGCTTTATCCTTCGTTATCCCGACGGCAAAGAAGATATAACGCACAGACAGGCGTTTGACAGTGTTTACCGCTATGTAGGTAAAGACGACGCTGAAAAAATGCGCTCGTTCGATATGTGTTTGGAAGAATACTCAGATTATTTAGGTAACCGTGAATAATTATGACTAACAAAAAATATCCCGGAGCTAAAAAAGAGAATAAATTCTTAAAGTTTTTCAGGGTGCTGTCACTTATCGTAAAATCTCTTCCCGGCAATGTCAAGAGAAACTCGACTGTTGCTTGTGCTGTTCTTATTCTGATAGGGATAATACTTTCCGCTGCAGCAATGCCTGAATCGAGCTCTTCACAGAAATCAGACAGTGAGCCTGCTGCTGAAGCTGCCGCTACAACAGCAACAGCTAAGCCTGTCGGACATAAAATAAACGGAATTCCGATTGTTGTGCAGGATTATTACAAGGCAGGCTGCGAAACCTACGCATGTACCATGCTGCTAAAGGGTTTAGGGTACGATATTGACGAGCATAAGTTTGTTGACAATTACCTTATCACAAGCGATTTTTCATGGGATGAGGCAGGAAATATGTACGGCCCCGATATGAACTCGGCGTTTGCGGGCGACATTTTTACGGGCGCCGGAATATTCTGTCCCGCTATGGCAAAATCAATGAACCGGTTTTTGGAAAAGCAGAAAAATGATAACAGACGCGCGTATTCCATCAAAGGTAAGACACTTGCCGATTTATGCAAGGAGTATATTGACAACGATATTCCGGTAATGACCTGGGTTACGACTTATATGGACGAATCGTATGTGCGTTTTACCTGGATTGTCGATTATGTTGATGAAAACGCCGAGTGCAAAAAAGGCGAGAGTACTTCCTGGCGCCAGAACGAGCACTGTATGGTTCTTATCGGCTATACCGACAAGGAGTATATCTTCAATGATTCTGTCGCGGGCAAGGTCGTATATCACGACAAGGCGCTTGCCGAAACCCGTTTTAAAGAAATCGGCAATCAGGCGGTTGTTGTTAAATAATGCCAACTGAATAATCTCAATTATCCGATAAACAGTGCAAAACCTGTCAAAATGTGGTATAATAAATGCAAGGAAAACGGCTGAAAAGCCGCAAA
>OMYD01000085.1 GCA_900315195.1 uncultured Eubacteriales bacterium
AAAATCCGTTTTGGCGGAAAATATCATAGTTCCTACGGGACACGACGGGTACATACTCGGAGTTTTTACCGAATAAGCGGTAATCCCGAATAATCTCAGGAGCAGCAATGCCGCCGCGATCAGCATTAAAAAAGCAAAAACCGCGCTGACCGCTATGTGAATAACTCTTTTCATAACCTATTAAGCGCATTAAAAGCGCAAACATCCTTGTCTGTTCAAAGGATTTGCCGAATGTGTATTTGGAACATCAGGAGGGCGGCCCGAAGCGTTATAAAACCAAAATCATGGTCTTTACCTTTCAAGCCTTTAGCCGCCCTCCTCTGTTTTCAGCAGCCGATAATAAGCTTAGCCCGCCTTATCCGCGCGGTAAGCTGAATGTATCACTTGCCTGAATCCGCCGCTTGATTATCCATGACGCTCAGTCAGCGCGACGGCGGCGGAAACTCTTTTATAATTCAAACAAAATGATTAAGCGCAATCAGTCCATGTAACGGCTTTTGTGCTTGTATCAACAGCGGTAACCATCTTCTTGCCTGCGCCGCTTGCCCATGACTGAGCGTTTACCGCGGTATAAACATCCTCGCCGTCAACAACCTGAGCGGAGTTGACAACTACCTTGAGGTTGTAATCCATGGTGATGAAAGCTTCCTTCTTAACATCCTCGCTGAGTGTTACGGAATCGATCACATCGCTTGTTGTTCCGCCTGCCTCGAGAATGCTGTTGTAGTAGAATGCCGCCGTTTTGCTGCCGTCCTCAAGATTGCTTGTCCAGTCGGAGGTGTTGGCAAGCTTGATGTCGATAATAATATCGTCATCGCTGCCTGCGTCGCCCGCGTAAGTAACTCTGAGAATATTGTTGGCTGCATCGGAAGCGTTCTCCTTAGCCCACTCGTAGGTGAAGTTTTCGTTATCAACAACAACGGTTTTCTTTTGTTTTACTTTAGCGGTTATCTTATAGATATCATTGCTGTCGGCGGTTACATCAATATCGTAATAATGTCCGCCGTCATAATAGAAACCGTCGTAAAGTACGGTTGTTGTGGTGCCGTCTTCGGAACTCTGTGTAGTGGAGCGAGCGAAGATATAGTAGCCCGCCGCTGTGGGAGTAAATTCAGTCGCGGCGTCCTTGTCGACGTTTACACGCTCACTGCCCTGAAGGTCAACGGTAACGCCTGCGCCCTGAACAGCAGCCTCATCATAGGCATAGCCGTCAGCGGCTGTGGTAGCGCCTGCCTTGTACACAAGTCTGGAGCCTGCCATCTTTGACCTGATTTCCTCGGCATTGCTGTTGCTGAGCTCAATAGCCTTTCCGAGCACGTCGGATTTGTTGGCGGCTGAAACGGCAGCGCTCGCGTCAAGCTTTGTAAGAAGCATATCGCCTGTTACACTGACCTTGACGAAAGCATCTATATTGCCTGTGTTTGTCGCCCTTACATCCTTTTCAACCGTCTGTCCCGGGATCCAATTCTCCGGAGGAGTAAAATCCTCGACAGCAACTACATCATAGTTAAAGTTTGCGCTGAGTTTATTTGTAACCTCATCAACAGACGTAAACCATGCAAACGTAGAGCAACCCACAATGAGTGCCGCCAGCAGAAGAGCCGCAACAAGAATAAGTTTTTTGTTTTTCTTGATTTTTGACATATTCATTCTCCTTTTCTTTAAATTTACAGCATAAAAGCTGTTGCGCATAGATTCAACTGTTTTTTTCGCCGTTTGCTTCACCTGCCTCTTCCGCAGCCTCGGGCTTCGGACTTTCGTCACCGTCATCTCTCTTAAAATACCTTTTCATAAGAAAGATAAACACGAAAATCATCACTATGACGGCTGCAATAATATACCACCTTAGCTGTACAAAACGAATAATATACCCGAGCTTAGGTATTCCGAAAACAACTTTTCCTATTACCTTGTCTTCACTTATAAGAAAGCTGTCCTGAGAATTGTTAGCGTCGCCTTTTGTTCTGAAACAGGTAACGCCCGCGCCCTTGTAATTTTCAAGTTTTTCCGTAACACGGTGGGTAAGATACGCTTCACTGTCATTTGACGGGTTAAACGTAATTACGTCGCCCTCTTTGATATTATCGGATTTCTCGATATGTACAAATACAACATCGCCGACTTCATAGCTGGGGGACATTGAGCCGGTCAAAACCGTATAGTACCGATACCCGAAAAGGGATTTGCCGGGTGAGTTGTTAAGCGCAAACAGCAACGCACCAATAACCAGACAAACGGCAATCAGGCAGATAATCGCTGTGCTTACCACATTAAATACGCGCCCCGCCTTTGAAACCCGCACAGGTTTCTTGTCTGATTTATCTTTTTTTATAATTCAGATCACCCGCTTTCCCTGAAATAACCTTAACCGCCGATTACCTTGTCAAGCGGAATAAATCTCACTAAAGGTAAAATACTCTCAATATAATAAACCATATATTAAGAGCGCTTTGCGAAAAAGGTATATTTATACATAATAATATAACAATTATACGAAAAAAAACGCTATTTGTCAATACTTTTGATAACTTTGTTTAAATTTTTTCGTAAATATTGCGGTTAAATTATAAAGATATTTACGCAAAAAAACAAGCGACAGCATTGAGCCATCGCTTGTCAAAATTAATTATTTTGCTTTAAGCTATCGGGAAGCCCGTCAAAAAATCAGGCTTATTCCTCTTCAGCCTTAGCCGCTTCGATTACCTTCTGGGCAACGTTTGCGGGGCAATCCTCGTAGCGGACGAAGGTGAACTCATACGAGCCGCGTCCCTGGGTTATCTGGCGGATGAAGGTGGCAAAGTCAGCCATCTCAGCCATGGGGACCTCAGCCTCAACGACCTGCATTCCCTTGCCTGCGGGGTTCATACCCATTACTCTGCCGCGGCGCTTGTTGACCTCGCCCATTACGTCGCCCATGTTGCCGTCGGGCACGGTAGCCTTAAGGCTGCCGATAGGCTCAAGCAGAGTGGGCATAGCGTTGGGGATACCGTTCTTATACGCGAGCGAAGCAGCGGTTTTAAATGACATTTCGGAGGAGTCTACGGGGTGATAAGAACCGTCGTACAGAGTAGCCTTGATTCCTACCGTGGGATAGCCCGCGAGAACGCCCTTCTTGATAGCGTCGCGCAGACCTTTTTCAACAGCCGGGAAGAAGTTTTTGGGAACGGCGCCGCCTACAACGCGCTCGGCAAACTCGAGGCTGTCGGTATCAAACGGCTCAAACTCGATCCATACATCGCCGAACTGGCCGTGGCCGCCCGACTGCTTTTTGTAGCGTCCCTGGGCGCTTACTTTCTTGCGGATAGTCTCGCGGTAAGCGATCTTCGGCTTCTGGAGCTTGGCTTCAATGTTGTATTTGCTCTTCAGGCGCGAGATAACAACGTCGAGGTGCTGTTCGCCCTGACCTGAAATAATCATCTCGTGGGTCTCGTGGTTGCTTACGAACTTGATTGTGGGATCCTCGTCGCTCAGCTTGCCTACAGCCTGGGCAACCTTGTCCTCGTCGCCCTTCTTGGCGGGATAAATAGCCATTGAATAGCTTGATACGGGGTAGTCGATGCCGTCGAGGATAACCTTTCTGAGCGGTGAGCAGAGGGTGTCGCCCGTCTTGGTGGAGGCGAGCTTGGGAATAGCGCCGATGTCGCCCGCGCCGATATAGTCGGTGTCAGCCTGCTTTTTGCCCGTCATGGTCAGCACCTTGCTGATACGCTCGGGAGCGCCTGTACGCATGTTGATTACGGGAACGTCGGGAGCGATCTTGCCCGAAACTACCTTTACATATGAAAGTCTGCCGATAAACGGGTCGGCAACGGTCTTGAATACGATAGCGGCTGTTGCGCCGTTTACGTTTACGCTTACTTCTACGGGCTCGCCGTCGAGGTCAACGCCGACTTCCTCAGCCTTTACCGCCGCCGAAGGAGCAAGCCATGTCAGGCTGTTGAGGAACTGGTCGATAGCGAAGGTGCTCTGGGCGTCGCCGCAGAATACGGGGCAGATCGAGCCGTCCTTAACGCCCTGGGAAACGCCCAATACGATTTCCTCGGGGGTGAACTCCTCGCCCATGATGAATTTGTCAAGCAGCTCCTCGCTGGTCTCGGCAACGGCTTCCTTGATAGCCTCGCGCAGACCTTCAAGGCGGTCGCCCATGTCGGGCAGAGCCGTGGGCTTAACCGCGCCGTTGGGGCCGTACTCGTAAGCCTTGTAATCAAACAGGTTAACGTAGGTGTTAGCCTGACCGTCAACAATATAAGGAACAACAACAGGACACACAGAGGGGCCGAAGGTGGACTTCAGGTTTTCAAATACACGGTAGAAACGGGCGTCCTCATCGCAGAGGCCGTTTACGAAGAATACCTTTGTAAGGCCCGCCTTGTCAGCAGCTTCAACAGCCTTTTCGGTACCGACATTAACGCCGTCCTTGCCCGAAACCACGATAACCGCGGTATCGGCGGCGCGCATACCCTCGGCTACACCGCCGGCAAAGTCAAACAGACCGGGGGTGTCAATGATATTGATTTTTGTTCCCTTCCACTCTATTGGCGCAACAGCTGTCATAATAGAAGTCTGGCGCTTAATCTCCTCGCTGTCGAAGTCAAGGGTTGTGTTGCCGTCAGCAACCTTTCCCAGTCTGTCGCTTGCCTTGGCAAGATAAAGGATAGACTCGGCTACCGAGGTCTTGCCGCAGCCGCTGTGACCCGCAAGCGCAATGTTAAGAATCTTTTTTGCGTCGTATTGTTTCAAAGAAAAAACTCCCTTCAAATGATTTCAAACTTCTAACATGATATTCAGAAAATCTATAAAATATCACCTAATCAGTATATCATATTTGTACACAATTAACAATGCGTTTGCGGAAAAAACAAAAAATCCGCTCTTTGCACAACCAAAAGCGGATTAATTTGTGTATTTTGCTTTTTTTATCTTTTTTTCATATTTTATTGCACAAATATTTTGTGCCCTTTTTGTGCAAGTTTATGTTTACAAGCCGCCTATAAAAGATATCCCGTAATAAAGCGTTTCTCCCTGAGCACATCGGGAGAAAACGGAATAGCGTTATCGTTGTTGCAAAAGCGGTTGAGTGTAGTAAGCGATCCGCCGTCGTTGAAAATCGCGTAAAAATGAATTCCGTGGCGGCGCTTGCTGTTCCATGTGCATACAATAGCGGCTCTGCAGCCGTTAAGGCGCTCCTTAAATTCGGCAAGATTGGAAGTTCTTGCATATTCAACGCCGTTTGCGGAAAAATATCTTCCGAGCCAAGGTGCCTCATTACATTGAATATCGCAACAAGAGCGCAGCCGACTTTTTCAATTCTTTTGCCCAGCCTGCCGTATCGCAGCGAAGCTATCACAGGGTCGTCCTGGCGGTAGATATATCTGTTTATCGGTTTGTATAATTCTAAATTAGAAATATTATGTTTCATAGCTTTACTTCTCATGTACTCTTTTCCCACTCATATGCTCAATATCAAACCGCAGCAAAAGCGCGCGCTTCATATCCCTGCGGATTTCCTCCTCAACCTCGTCTGCCGACGGATAATACTTCAGCCCAAGCTTGCGCAGCTTATCCAACCTTTCAACCTCGTCACTGACAACCGAAACCCTGCCGAAAACAACAACGCTGTCAAAATAATACGACCAGCCGTCATCGGAAAGTTCCCTTTGACTTAGCACACAGAAAGAAGCCTTTGGATTACGGAAAACCGCGTCTACCTTATGCCCCTCAACAGCGCTGTGGAAAAACAGCTTTTCGTCATCATAAACGAAGTCGAGCGGCACGGTGTACGGATAACCGCCGTCGCCGATAACGGCTAAAACGCCCCTGGGCTCGGTCCGCAGGATTTCCGCGCACTTCTCTGCCGAAAGCTCCTGCTTAAAACGGCGCATTTTTCTGAACATAACAGCACTTCCTTATTATTTATAGAGTAATAATAACTCAAAAATCCGAAAAAATAAACAACCACCCGTTTCCACTTGAAGGCGCGACCATTGTATCACTTCAAAAGGCTCCTTTATAAAAGGAGGCTGTCGCGTGACGGTCGGCTGAGCCGACGGACAATACGCGCAAGCGTGACGCTTGACCCAATTCGCGAATCAAATGTTTGTAATACAAAAAACTTCCCGACCTGCGAGAAATGATGCGCCGTTGCAGAAACGTAGCTGTTACATCAAGTTTTCCAAAGGCGCGCTTCCTGCCGCGTGGCGGCGCTTGCTTTTTCGCAGTAAATGATGTATAATACTTAAAATAACCAAAACAAGGAGAATCAACATGCTGGAGCTGAAAAACCTTTCCTTTTCGGTTGATGACGGAGGCGTGCAAAAGGAGATTATCCACGACCTGAGCATCACAATTGAAAACGGTAAATTTGTTGTTATTACGGGCCCTAACGGCAGCGGCAAATCAACGCTTGCCCGCCTTATTATGGGAATTGAAAAGCCCACCTCGGGCAAAATCTTCTTTGACGGTCAGGACATTACCGATATGAACATTACCGAGCGCGCTAAAATGGGCGTAAGCTTTGCGTTTCAGCAGCCCGTGCGCTTTAAGGGTATCCGCGTAATCGACCTTCTCAGACTTGCCTCCGGCAAAGAAATAAACATCAGCGACGCGTGCAATTACCTCTCGGAGGTCGGACTTTGCGCGCGCGACTATATAAACCGTGAAATCAACTCATCCCTTTCGGGCGGCGAGCTCAAGCGAATTGAAATCGCCACGCTTCTGGCGCGTCAGACAAAGCTGAGCGTTTTTGACGAGCCTGAGGCGGGAATAGACCTGTGGAGCTTCCAGAACCTTATCCGCATTTTTGAGAACATGCGCAATAATATCAAGGACAGCTCAATCGTAATCATATCGCACCAGGAGCGTATTCTGAATATCGCTGACGAAATCGTTCTTCTGGTGAACGGCAGCATCAAAAAGACAGGCTCCGCGGCTGAAATCCTACCCGAGCTTATCGGCACCACCGCGGCGGTTGACGCGTGTGAAAAGCTGAAATAAGGAGGCGGTTTTATGTTGGATTTGAACATTGACGATATCGGTAAGCAGCTTCTCGGGGAGATTGCCGACATTCACGACACGCCCGCGGGCGCTTATAACTTCCGTGTCAACTCGCAGCTCGCGGGCAGACACACCACCGAAAACATCGACATAATGACAAAGGACGGGCTTCCGGGCATCGACATCTTCATAAAGCCTGACACAAAGGGCGAAAGCGTGCATATTCCCGTTGTAGTCAGCGCGTCGGGAATTAAAGAAACCGTGTACAACGACTTTTTTGTAGGCGACAACTGCGACGTTGTAATTGTCGCGGGCTGCGGTATCGACAACTGCGGCGAGCATGACGCTCAACACGACGGCGTTCACCGCTTTTACGTAGGCAAAAACTCAAAAATCAGATACGTTGAAAAGCATTACGGCAGCGGCGACGGAAGCGGCAAACGCATTCTGAACCCCGTCACCGAGGTTTACATGGAAGAAAACAGCACTATGGAAATGGAGATGGAGCAGATAAAGGGCGTCGATTCAACCGAACGCTCCACCATTGCCGAGCTGAAATCGGGCGCTAAGCTCGTCGTAAAGGAGCGCCTTATGACGCACGGCGAACAGTTTGCCAAGAGCGACTACAAGGTTACGCTCAACGGCGAGGACTCCACCGCCGACGTTGTTTCGCGTTCGGTCGCGCGCGACAATTCCTCGCAGACCTTCAACGCCTGCGTAATAGGAAACGCGCCTTGCAGCGGCCATACCGAGTGCGACTCGATCATAATGGACAACGGCAAGATCCTGGCTATTCCCTCGCTTGAGGCAAACAACGTTGACGCAATGCTGTTCCACGAGGCGGCTATCGGCAAAATCGCCGGCGACCAGCTTATTAAGCTTATGTCGCTCGGACTCACCGAGGCCGAGGCGGAGGAGCAGATAATCAACGGATTCCTTAGATGAGTGGTTAGTGATTATTGGTTAGAATTTAAGCAAAAAATGGGACGTGTATAAAACACGTCCCTGATTTTTTATTGTTTTTTCTGAAAGCGATAATTCCGCATTCCGGATTCCGAATTCTTAATTCTATATATTATCCCTTAACAGCACCTGCCGCAACACCCTCAATAATGTATTTCTGACACGCGAAGTAGAATACAATAATAGGAAGAATACTGAGGATGATCAGCGCCATAAGCACCGTGGTATTCTGATGTCCGAAGCCCTGATTCAGGTACTGGATATGGATAGGAATTGTTTTAAACTGCTTCAGGTCAAGAGTTTTGTACGGAAGCAGGAAGTCGTTCCAGATCCACATGGTTTCAAGAATAGCAACCGAGATAAATGTAGGCTTCATAATGGGAAGTACAACCTGGAAGAATGTACGCAGAGGACCCGCGCCGTCAACGTCGGCTGCCTCCTCAATTTCAACAGGAATTGATTTTACAAAGCCCGAGAACATAAATACAGCCAAACCCGCGCCAAATCCAAGATAGACAATAGGGATTGTCCACGGAGTGTTAAGTTTAAGGTCATCGGCGGTCTTGGAAAGAGTTGCCATTACAACCTGAAACGGTACAACCATTGAGAAGATACAGAGATAATAGATTATTTTGCAGAAGATCGTGTTGGAGCGCTGAAGGTACCAAGCGCACATTGATGTGCAGATAAGAATAAGCACAACTGACACAACGGTAATCAGGCAGCTCCACAATATTGAAAAACCAATGGGATAATCGCCGAACAAAAAGCCGTCTACATAGCTTTTTACCCCGTTAAATGTTTCGGCGTTAGGCAAGTCGAAAAATCCCTTATCGGTAATTGCGAGATTTATCTTAAACGAGTTCATTAATACCAGAAGAATCGGCATTACATAGAATACCGACACAACGGCAAAAACAACCGTAAGGATAATCATACCGGGAGTTTGTTTTTTCTTTACCTTTGGTTCTTTTTTCTTTTTTGTCGGTCTGATTTTTGCAACGCTTTCCGCCATTACGCCTGCACCTCTTTTCTTCTTGTGAAATAAAGCTGTGCCAGCGAGATAACAACAACAATCAGGAAGAAGATAACGCCCTCAGCCTGACCTATCGCGGTTGTCATCATGTTATCGTGTTGCCTTACTATATTGTGAGCAATCAGCTCGGTTTGATATATGCCGTTTACAATCGGCTCGCCACCGGTAAGCATCATGTTCTGGTCGTAAAGCTTGAATGAGTTGGTCAGCGTAAGGAAGGAACAAATCGTAATAGATGGCATCATCATCGGCAGGGTAACGTTAGTCAGAAGCTGCCGCTTGTTTGCGCCGTCAATTCTTGCCGCTTCGTACAGGTCAGAGGGCACGCTTTGGAAGCCCGCTATATAAATAATCATCATATATCCCGCTTGCTGCCAACACATTAGTATTACCAGTCCCCAGAAACCCCAGCCCGCGTTTGTGGTAAGAGTTGTTCCGAAATGAACCAGAATCGCTCCGAAGATTTTTTTCCAGATAAATCCCAGAACAATACCGCCGATAAGGTTCGGCATAAAGAACACTGTTCTGTAGACATTGGAGCCGCGGATTCCGATGGTCAGCGCGTATGCTACTGGCGGTATACCAAATTGAACGGATAAAAGATTCGTCTTCAAAGGCTCTGGCGTAATTTCTGAAACCGACAAAGCCCTTGATTTTTGTAATAATCTTAAAATCATAGAACGACAAACGGATACCGTCAATAAACGGATATATGAATCCTATACAAAAAGCCAGAAAAGTAGGCAGAACAAAAATCAGCGCATATAGTTTTCTCTTAGGTTTTCTAAACATAATATGTGCCTTTCTTCAAAAAAACAGAAAGGGAGGCGAAACCGCCCCCCTTCCATAAATCAGTTATTTAATTATTTTTGTTTTTATCGTACTCGGACTTCCAGCCGTCAACAAATGCCTTCTTAACAGCATCCCAGTCGCCTGTGCCTGCCGCGTACTGAGTAAGAGCGGAGCCAACGCCGTTTTTCCAGTCCTCAGAGGGCATGGTGGTGAAGTTCCACGAAACGGGCTTTTTGCCTGCAGCTGTCAGCTCGGAATCGATTTTAACAAATACGTTCTTAGCTTCCTTAGCTTTCTTGAAGGGGATTACAAAGCCCATGTCCTCAGCCAGAGCCTTTGTGCCGGTCTCGCTGGTTACGCACCAGTTAAGGAAGTCGATTGTAGCAGCCTTATCGTCATCGCTTGCTTCGCTGTTTACACACCAATAGTTCTCGGAACCTGTGCAGAGACCCTGCTTAGCTTCGTCGCCTGCGCCAACGTAGATCGGGAGCATACCGAGGTCTTCGTCTTTCAGATAGTCTTTCTTTTTCGCTTCATCCTTCTCATCAGCACCGGTGACTTTGCCGTATTCCCAAGTACCGTTCTGGAAGAATACAGCCTCGCCCTTGATAAACTCAGACTCTGCGTCTGCGCCTGTCTTGGTTGAAAGCTGAGTCTTGTCAGCGGTAGAATCGGTGATGTAGAGGTCAAAGATCTTCTTGTAGTTGTCAAGGTATTTACCCTCGATAGCGTCAGTTGAGGAGATACCCTTATCCTGATATTCGAAGTAAATCGGGAGGTTAGCAAGGTGAGTCTTGAATCTCCAGTCGGAAGAAGGATCCATACCTGCGGAAGTAAACGCGCCCTTAACGCCGAGCTTGTCCTTGTTAGCCTGAATTTCGTCAGCAACGGTCTTTAACTTCTCAAAGCTGTTGATGTCATCGATCTTCTTAACGGTAGCGAAGTCGGAATCACAGTATTTCTGGAGAAGGGTCTTGTTGTAGATGATGCCGTAGGTCTCGATAACATAAGCAATACCCTTAACCTCGTCGCCGTCAGCAAGAGCATAATCCTGAGAATTCAGATTTGCGTACAGTTCGGTATTCTTGAGATCATAGCAGAAATCATTCCATTTTGCAAGGCCTACAGGACCGTTGATCTGGAACAGTGTGGGAGCGTCTGACTTAGCCATCTCGGTCTTGAGTGTATCCTCGTATTTGCCTTCAGCGGCTGTAACTACGGTTACGGGGATATTCTTTTCCTTGGTATAAGCCTCTGCGAGAGCTTTCCATTTGTCACCCTGTTCGGGCTTAAACTGCAGATAGTAAACCTTACCTTTTGCGGGATCGCCGGGCAGATCGCCTACGGAAGCTTCAATTTTCTTTGAGCTTTCGGAACCGGAGCTTGAGTCCTTTTCGCTGG
>OMYD01000073.1 GCA_900315195.1 uncultured Eubacteriales bacterium
AGCCCGCTCTCGGTTACAAGACACGTAAGCACAACAAGCAGAGCGACAAGCTTATCGTAAGAAGAAGAAACGGTAAGTAAGGCGAGAAAGGAGCTTAAATTATGAGTAGAAGTACAAAAAAGGGTCCTTTTGTTCAGCCTGTCCTGCTCAAAAGAGTCCTTGAAATGAACGAAAAGGGCGAAAAGAGAATTCTCAAGACCTGGTCAAGAAGCTCGACAATTTTCCCCGAATTCGTCGGTCATACATTTGCGGTTCACGACGGCCGCAAGCACGTTCCGGTATACGTTACAGAGGATATGGTCGGTCACAAGCTCGGTGAGTTTGCCCCCACAAGAACCTTTAAGGGTCACGCCGGTTCAAAGACAAGCAAATAAGCGGAAGGAGAGTATTGCAAATGGAAGCTAAGGCAATTGCGAAATTTGTTCGCGTTTCACCCCGCAAAGTTGGCGTAGTTTTGGACCTCATCAGAGGAAAGGACGTCAAGTACGCGGAAGCTGTTCTCAAGCACACTCCCAAGGCCGCATGCGAGCCGCTGCTTAAGCTGCTCAAGTCAGCGATGGCAAACGCTGAGAACAACCATGACATGGATGTATCCAGGCTGTACATTGCACAGTGCAACGCAACAGCAGGCCCCATCCTTAAAAGAATTCGTCCGAGAGCACAGGGCAGAGCGTTCCGCATCAACAAAAGAACCTCTCACATCACCCTCGTTCTCAAGGAAAAAGAAGACTAAGGGGAGGTTTAAAATATGGGACAGAAAGTTAATCCACACGGCCTCAGAGTCGGTGTAATCAAAGATTGGGATTCCCGTTGGTTCGCTAACAAAAAGGATTTCGGTGCTACTCTTGTTGAGGACTACAACCTCCGTAAGACACTGAAAAAGCAGCTTTATAACTTCGGTATCTCAAAAATCGAAATCGAAAGAGACGGCAAAAAGGTTCGCATCAGCATTCACTGCGCTAAGCCCGGTCTGGTAATCGGCAAGGGCGGCTCCGAAATCGAGAAGCTCAAGGCTCAGTGCGAAAAGATGCTTAACAAGCCCGTCAATATCAACATTGTTGAAGTCAAGGCACCCGAGCTCGACGCTCAGCTTACCGCCGAAAACATCGCTCAGCAGCTGGAAAAGAGAATCTCTTTCCGCCGCGCTATGAAGCAGAGCATCGGCAACGCTATGCGCCGCGGCGCCAAGGGTATCAAGATCATGTGTTCAGGCCGTCTCGGCGGTGCTGAGATTGCTCGCTCAGAGCAGTATCACGAGGGTACTATCCCGCTTCAGACGCTTCGCGCAGACATCGACTACGGCTTTGCCGAGGCTAACACAACCTACGGTAAGGTTGGCGTCAAGGTTTGGCTCTACAAGGGCGAGGTTCTTAACGTAAACGAGTCCAAGCCCGCGAGACGTCCCCGCAGAGAAGGAGGCAGAAAATAATGTTAATGCCTAAAAGAGTTAAATACAGAAGAGTTCACCGCGGCAGAATGACCGGTAAGGCGCTCAGAGGCAACAAGGTTACCTACGGCGAGTACGGTCTTCAGGCTACAGAGCCCGCGTGGATCACTTCAAACCAGATCGAGGCAGCCCGTGTCGCCATGACCCGTTACTGCAAAAGATTTGGTAAGGTTTGGATCAAGATTTTCCCTGACAAGCCTATCACCGCAAGACCCGCCGAAACCCGTATGGGTAAAGGTAAAGGTAACGTTGAGTACTGGGTAGCGGTTGTAAAGCCCGGCAGAGTTATGTTTGAGCTTGCCGGCGTTGACGAGGCTACAGCCAGAGAGGCTATGCGCCTTGCGGCTAACAAGCTTCCCATTAAGTGCAAATTCATTAAGAAAGAGGAGGGTGAGCAGTAATGAAAGCATCAGAACTCAAAGAACTGACGGTTGAAGAGCTTCAGACAAAGCTCACCGAGCTCAAAACCGAGCTTTTCAATCTTCGTTTCCAGCTTGCTGTAAATCAGCTCGAAAACTCAAACCGCATCGGCGCGGTAAAGAAGGACATCGCAAGAGTATCCACCGTTCTTCGTCAGCGCGAGCTTGCGGGTGAAGACTAACAGAGGGAGGACTTAACAGTGAGTGAAAGAAATATGAGAAAGACCGTTGTCGGCAGGGTTGTAAGCGACAAAATGGATAAGACCATCGTCGTAGCGGTTGAAGACAGCGTAAAGCATAAGCTTTACAACAAAATTGTTAAGCGTACCGTTCGCTTCAAGGCGCATGACGAAAACAACGAGTGCGGCGTAGGCGACCGTGTAAAGATTATGGAGACCCGTCCTCTTTCTAAGGATAAAAGATGGAGACTCGTCGAGATTATCGAGAAGGCGAAGTAAGATAACCCTTACTTAATAAGTTATTTTAGCGACTTTGAGAAAGCTAAGGCCGCTACCTTAGCTTGAAACGAAAAGGAGGAATCTACTGTGATTCAGCAGCAAACCATCCTCAAGGTTGCCGACAACACCGGCGCAAAAGAACTTATGTGCATTCGTGTACTCGGCGGTACCAGAAGGAGATATGCCAATATTGGCGACGTTATAGTTGCTTCGGTTAAAAAAGCAGCACCCGGCGGCGTTGTAAAGAAGGGCGATGTTGTTAAGGCTGTTGTCGTTCGCTCCGCAAAGGGCGTAAGACGTGAGGACGGCACTTACATCCGCTTTGACGAAAACGCGGCTGTTATCATCAAGGAAGATAAGAACCCCCGCGGTACTCGTATCTTCGGACCCGTAGCAAGAGAGCTTCGTGAAAAGGACTTCATGAAGATTTTGTCCCTCGCTCCGGAAGTACTTTAATGGAGGTGTCACAATGAGTAAAGTTCATGTAAAAACAGGCGACACCGTTATGGTAATCAGCGGTAAGGATAAGGGCAAAAAGGGCCAGGTTCTGGCCGTAAGCCCCACAGAAGGCAAGGTTATCGTTGAGAAGATCAACATGGTATCCAAGCATGTAAAGCCCAGAAAAATGGGCGAGCAGGGCGGTATCGTAAAGGCCGAGGGCGCTATGTACGCTTCCAAGGTCCAGATCGTTTGCCCCCGCTGCAAAAAGCCCACAAGAGTTGCCCACAAGCTTTATGAGGACGGCTCCAAGGGCAGAATCTGCGCTAAATGCGGCGAAGCGCTTTAAGGAGGAAATAAGAAATGGCAAGACTGAAAGAAATGTATGTCAAAGAAGTTGCACCTGCTCTTATGTCTAAGTTCTCCTACAAGAGCACAATGCAGATCCCCAAGCTTGACAAGATCGTTGTCAACGTGGGCGCAGGTGAAGCAAGAGAAAATTCAAAGGTAATTGACGCAATCTGCAAGGATCTGGCCGCTATCACAGGTCAGAAGCCCCTTGTTTGCCACGCAAGAAAGTCAGTTGCTAACTTCAAGCTCAGAGAAGGCATGCCCATCGGCGTTCAACGTTGCCCTTCCCCGCGTAAGAGACTTCAGAGGTATCAACCCCAACTCTTTCGACGGCAGAGGCAACTACAACATGGGTCTTAAAGAGCAGCTCATCTTCCCCGAGATCGACTATGACAAGATTGACAAGGTTCGCGGCATGGACATCTGCTTTGTTACCACCGCGAAAACAGACGAAGAGGCCCGTGAGCTCCTGACTCTTATGGGCGCACCGTTTTCAAAGTAAGGAGGGATTGTTGTGGCTAAGACAGCTATGAAAGTTAAGCAGCAGAGAAAGCAAAAGTTCTCAACAAGAGAGTACTCAAGATGTAACATCTGCGGTAGACCACACGCCTACCTCCGCAAGTATGGTATTTGTCGTATTTGCTTCCGTGAGCTCGCTTACAAGGGCGAAATCCCGGGCGTAAAGGCGAAGCATGATTCTGTTGAAATCCCCGCTTCAAACCTGAAGAAGTCCATCTGTCAGATTCTTGCTGACGAGGGCTACATCAAGGGATTCAACGTTATTGAGGACGGCAAGCAGGGCATCATCAAGGTTACTCTTAAATACCTTGAGGGCAAGACCCCCGTTATTACAGGTCTGCGCCGCGTTTCCAAGCCCGGCCTGCGTATTTACAGCAATGCAGAGGATATGCCCAAGGTAATGAAGGGCCTCGGCGTAGCGATCATCTCAACCTCAAAGGGTGTTATGACTGACCGCGACGCAAGAGCTCAGCATATCGGCGGCGAAGTTCTCGCTTACATCTGGTAAGGAGGTGCGACAATGTCTCGAATTGGAAGAAAACCGATAAATATTCCCGCCGGAGTAGACGTTAAGGTCGAAAACGGTGTTGTAACTGTCAAGGGACCCAAGGGCGAGCTTACCTACAAGTACAACCCCGCCATGACAGTTGAAGTCAAGGGCGCAGAGATTGAAGTCTCCCGTCCCGATGACAAGAAAGAGAACCGCTCGCTCCACGGCCTGACAAGAACGCTCATCAACAACATGGTTGTAGGCGTTACCGAGGGCTACAAAAAGGAGCTTGACGTAAACGGCGTTGGTTACCGTGTTCAGAAGCAGGGTAACAAGTGCGTTATGAACCTGGGCTACTCGCATCAGGTAATTGTTGAGGAAACCGCGGACATCAAAATTGAGGTCCCCAACCCCAACAAAATCGTTATTATCGGCATTGATAAGCAAAAGGTTGGTCAGTTTGCTGCCGAAGTCAGAGAAAAACGTCCGCCCGAGCCTTATAAGGGTAAAGGTATTAAGTACGTTGACGAATATATCCGCCGCAAGGAAGGCAAAGCCGGTAAGGGTAAATAATTAAGGAGTGATTCAGCATGGTAAGCAGACCTGATACAAAAAAGGCACGCGCAAAACGCCATAAGAGAGTCCGCGGCAAAATCAGCGGTACAGCTCAGTGCCCCCGTTTGTGCGTATTCCGCTCCACCAACAACATCTACGCTCAGCTTATTGATGACGTAGCCGGTGTTACTCTTGCCCAGGCTTCAAGCCTTGACAAGACCATCACAGGTAATGGCGGAAATAAAGAGGCAGCAAGAGCTGTCGGCAAGCTCATCGCAGAGCGTGCAAAGGAAAAGAACATCACTGATGTTGTTTTCGACAGAGGCGGTAACATTTATCACGGCCGTGTTAAGGAATTGGCCGAAGGCGCTCGCGAGGGCGGCCTCAATTTCTAAGGAACAGGAGGAAAAAACTTTGGCTAATAAAGTAGAAGCAACAGGCGAGTTAAAAGAAAGAGTTGTTACCATTAACCGCGTATCAAAGACGGTTAAGGGCGGCCGTATCTTCAAATTTGCGGCTCTGGTTGTTGTCGGCGACGGCAACGGCACCGTAGGTTTCGGTATCGGCAAGGCAGGCGAGGTTCCCGACGCTATCCGCAAGGGTATCGAGGACGCCAAGAAAAACCTCATGAAGGTTTCACTCAGAGGAACAACAATCCCTCACGAGATCATCGGCGAATTCGGCGCGGGCAGAGTTCTTATGAAGCCCGCCGCTCCCGGTACCGGCGTTATCGCGGGCGGTCCGGTGCGTGCGGTTGTTGAGGCTGTAGGCATCAAGGATATCCGTACAAAGGCGCTCCGTTCCAATAACCCCTGCAACGTTGTCCGCGCGACACTCCAAGGCCTTCAGGCGCTCAGAACCGCCGAAGAGGTTGCGGCTATCCGCGGCAAATCCGTAAAGGAAATTCTTTAATAGGGAGGTTGCACAATGACAATCAAATTAGTAAAGAGCCTTATCGGCTCCAAAAAGGATCAGATTGCAACAGCCCACGCTTTAGGTCTGAAGAAAATCGGCGACACAACAACTCAGCCCGACAACCCCCAGACCAAGGGCAAGGTAGCAAAAATCATCCACCTCGTAGAGGTTAGTGAAGCGTAAGCAAGGAGGTGTGAACTAATGAAGTTACATGAACTTTCACCGGTTGAGGGCTCCAAAAAGAGCTCCAAGAGAATCGGCAGAGGTCACGGCTCAGGCTGGGGCAAAACCTCCGGCAAAGGCCAGAAGGGCCAGAAGTCCCGTTCGGGCGGCAGCATCCGTCCCGGCTTTGAGGGCGGCCAGATGCCTTTGCAGCGCCGTCTTCCCAAAAGAGGTTTCAACAACATCTTTGCTAAAAACATCGTTGCTATCAACCTCAGCACATTAAACAGAAAGTTTAACGACGGCGACACCGTTGACGTTGAGGCTCTCAGAGCGGCAGGCGTTGTTAAGAACAGCTTTGACGCAGTAAAGGTTCTCGGCAACGGCAAGCTTGAGAAAAACCTCACTGTTAAGGTTTCTGCTTTTTCCGAATCAGCCAAAGCCGCTATTGAGGCTGCGGGCGGAAAGGCAGAGGTGATCTAAGTTGTTTAAAACGATCCGCAACGCGTGGATGATCCCGGATCTTCGCAAGAAGCTCCTGTTCACGCTGTTAATCATCATCGTGTTCAGAATCGGTTCGGTTATCCCCGTTCCGTTCATCGACACCCAGGCGCTGCAGAACGCTATGGAGCACACGGTTAACTCCGGCGAAAGCAGCAACATGATCGGTTATCTGGACACAATCTCGGGCGGCGCTTTCTCTAACGCCACCATCTTCGCCATGGGTATCACCCCGTACATCAACAGCTCAATTATCATCCAGCTTCTCTGCGTAGCTATCCCCGCTCTGGAAAGACTTTCCAAAGAGGGAGAGGCAGGCAGAAAGAAGATCGGCGCTATAACCCGTTATGTAACGGTCGCGCTGGGACTGATTCAGGGTACCGCTTACTTCTTCTATCTGAAGAACTCAGGCATCACAAGCTACAATTCGGGCTTTGAAATCATTTTCACCGCAATTGTAATTGTACTTGTCTTTACGGCGGGTACCGCGCTGATGATGTGGCTCGGTGAACAGATAAACAAATACGGCGTCGGCAACGGTATCTCTATCCTGTTGTTCGCGGGTATCATCGCAAGACTTCCCAAGACCGTTTACTACATTTCAGAGTACTGGAAGCAGGCCATGGGTACAGGCGAAGCGGGCGAGGCCAACCCCATCAAGTTCGTATGGATCATTCTCTGGGTTGTTCTGTTCCTGGGTGTTGTATGGCTCATCACCTTTATGCAGGACAGCGAAAGAAGGATCCCCATTCAATACGCAAAGCGTGTAGTCGGCAGAAAGATGTACGGCGGCCAGTCAAGCCACCTTCCCATCAAGGTTGCGCTCGGCGGCGTACTTCCCATCATCTTCGCCAGCTCCATTCTTTCAATCCCGGGTACGATCAACCTGTTCGTAGGCGCTAAGGAAGGCTTCTGGAAAGGCTTTGCCGACGCGTTCAGTCAGAGCAGCTGGCTGTACATCGGATTATACTTCATTCTTATTTTGATGTTTGCTTATTTCTACACTACTATTCAGTACAACCCCATCGAAATGGCAAACAACCTCAAATCAAACAACGGTACGGTTCCCGGCATTCGTCCGGGCGCGCCCACTGCGGCTTACATCAAGAAGATTCTCTCCAGAATCACCCTCATCGGCGCGCTGTTCCTTTCGGTAATCGCGATTTTCCCGCTGGTTTACTGCAAGCTGACAGACCTCGCACTGCTTTCACTCAGCGGCACATCCATCATCATTATCGTAGGCGTCGCGCTTGAGACCGTTAAGCAGCTTGAAAGCCAGATGATGATGCGTCATTACAAAGGTTTTCTTGACTAATTGAAAAAAATGAGGTATAATATTATGAACATTATCATGTTAGGTGCTCCCGGTGCAGGTAAAGGCACTCAGGCAGCTGTACTTTGTGAGCATTTTGGTATTCCCACTATTTCAACCGGAAACATGATTCGTGAAGCGCTGAAAAACGGCACTGAAATGGGTCTGAAGGCTAAGTCCTACATGGATGAAGGCAAGCTTGTTCCCGACGAAGTTGTTATCGGCATTGTAAAGGAAAGACTTTCGGCCGACGACTGCAAGAAGGGCTTCATTCTTGACGGATTCCCCAGAACCATTCCCCAGGCCGAGGCTCTGGACACCATGGGCGTTGACATCCAGTACGTCATCAACATCGACGTGCCCGACGAGGTCATCACCAAGCGTATGTCCGGACGCCGTGTTTGCCAGGATTGCGGCAGACCTTATCACACCGAAAGCTTAAAGCCTCAGGTTGAAGGTATCTGCGACGATTGCGGCGGCACCCTTGTTCAGCGCAAGGACGACCACCCCGACACCGTGCTTGCTCGTCTTGCTGTGTATCACAAAGAGACCGAGCCCCTCGCCAACTACTATGACAAGCAGGGTAAGCTTGTTAACGTAAAAGGTCAGGACACTGTGGAAGCTACCACAGAGGCTGTCCTCAAGGCTATAGAGGCGTAAGCATGGTATCAATCAAAACAGCACGGGAACTTTCGCTTATGAAAGACGCCTGCAGAATTTCCGCTGAGGCGCTGCGTGCTGCGGGAGAGGCTGTAAAGCCGGGTATCTCCACCTATGAAATTGATACAATTGTCCGTGAGTATATCGAGAAACAGGGCGCCACGCCCTCGTTTCTCGGTTACGGCGGCTTTCCCGCAAGCGCATGCATTTCCGTAAACAGTGTGGTTATCCATGGCATACCCGCAAAAACCGCCATTCTAAAAGAGGGCGACATAGTAAGCGTTGACGTAGGCGCTTGCTACAGGGGCTTTAACGGCGACAACGCCTATACATTTCCCTGCGGCAAAATAAGCGAAAACGCTCAAAGGCTGCTTGACGCCACCAAAGAAAGCCTGTATGAGGGAATTAAACAGGCGCAGGTGCTAAACCGCGTCGGCGATATCGGCAGCGCGGTTCAGGAGTATGTCGAAGCTCGCAGTTACTCGGTGGTACGTAATTACACGGGCCACGGCGTAGGTGCGAAACTGCACGAAGACCCAAGCGTACCAAACTACGGTACACGCGGCAGAGGCTTGAAGCTTTTGCCGGGAATGACAATTGCCATCGAACCCATGGTTAACGAGGGCACACATCACACGCGTGTTCTGGGCGATAAATGGACGGTCGTCACACTTGACGGCAGGCTCTCCGCCCACTTTGAACACACAGTCGCAATCACTCCCGACGGTCCGAGGATTCTGACCTTATGTGAGTAAAGGATGTATTATGACCATACAAAAGGGCAGCGTCGTAAGGGCGCTCGCGGGACGTGACAAGGACGGTTTTTTTGTTGTGCTCGGCGTTGAGGGTTCCTACGCGCTTATAGCAGACGGAAAAAGGCGGCGGATTCAGTCTCCAAAGCGGAAAAAACTGATACATCTGGCGCCGACTAATACTGTTTATCAGGGTTCGATAGAAACCAATCCGCAATTAAGAAAAGCATTACGCGAATTTAACGGAGGTTAAGCTTATGTCCAAACAGGATGTCATTGAAGTAGAAGGTATCGTACGCGAGGCTCTGCCAAATGCCCAGTTCAAGGTAGAGCTGCAAAACGGTCACGTGATTTTAGCTGTTATTTCAGGCAAGCTGAGAATGAATTTCATCCGCATTTTGCCGGGCGACAAGGTCACCGTGGAGATGTCTCCGTATGACCTGACAAGAGGAAGAATTACGTGGAGAAGCAAGTAAGCTTTTCCAAACACACCATTTTGAAGAAAGGAATGATTATAAGTGAAAGTCAGACCTTCAGTAAAGAAAATGTGCGACAAGTGCAAGGTAATCAAGAGAAAGGGCAAGATCCTTGTTATCTGCGACAACCCCAAGCATAAGCAGCGCCAGGGCTAATTGAAAGTTGAAAATTGAAAATTGAAAATTAAAAGTTTGGCTTCCGAACCAAAATAGTTCGGATGTGGGCTGAGCCCCCCATTAACTTTTAACTTTACATTTTCCGTTTTCCGCTTGAATCGTACAAACATTTTTATTAAAAAATTAACTTATAATTCTATATGGAGGTGCAACTGAATGGCTCGTATAGCAGGTGTTGACCTGCCGAGAGATAAAAGAGTTGAAATCGGTTTAACTTACATTTTCGGTATCGGCAGAAAAACTGCAACAGACATTATTGCTGCAACAGGTGTAAATCCTGACACTCGTGTCAGAGATTTGACAGAAGAAGACGTATCAAAGCTCAGAGAGTACATCGAGCATCACTGCCGCGTAGAGGGTGACCTCCGCCGCGACATCGCTTATGATATCAAGAGACTTATCGATATTGGCTGTTACCGTGGCGTTCGTCACAGAAAGGGACTCCCTGTAAGAGGTCAGCGTTCAAAGACCAACGCTCGTACCCGCAAAGGTCCCCGTAAAACTATGGCCAATAAGAAGAAATAAGGAGGCACGGTATTATGGCAGAAGGAGGCACGGTATTATGGCAGCACCCAAAGGTGGTAAAAAAGTAATTCGCCGTCGTCGTGAGCGTAAGCACATCGAAAGAGGCGCGGCGCATATCCAGTCAACATTTAACAACACAATTGTCACTATTTCCGATACACAGGGCAACGCTGTATCCTGGGCAAGCGCAGGCGAGCTGGGATTCAGAGGAAGCAAAAAGTCTACTCCCTTCGCGGCTCAGTCAGCAGCTGAAACAGCAGCTAAGGCAGCAATGGAGCACGGCATGAAGTACGTTGAAGTTTACGTTAAGGGACCGGGACAGGGCAGAGAGGCCGCAATCAGAGCATTGCAGACCGCAGGCCTTGAGGTAACAATGATCAAAGACGTTACCCCCATTCCTCACAACGGCTGCCGTCCTCCCAAGAGAAGACGCGTGTAGTAATAAAGAAGGAGGAAATTTTACATGGCAAAGAATATGCAGCCTATTGCAAAGCGTTGCAGAGCGCTTGGCATTTCTCCCGCTGTAATGGGTTACAGCAAAAAGACTTCCAACAGAAACCCCGGCGGCAAAATGAGAAGAAAAAAGAGCGAATACAGCATGCAGCTGACAGAGAAGCAGAAAGTAAAGTTTATTTACGGTATTCTTGAGAAGCAGTTCCGCGCTTACTACGAGAAGGCGGAAAAGGCTGAGGGTAAAACAGGTGAGGCTCTGCTCTCAATCGTTGAGCGCAGACTTGACAACGTAATCTACCGTCTCGGTCTTGCGGCTACAAGAAGAGAGGCAAGACAGCTTGTTAACCACGCTCACTTTACCGTGAACGGCAAAAAGGTCAACATTCCTTCTTACCTTGTAAAGGTAGGCGACGTTATCGCCGTTAAGGAAGCAAGCCGTTCCACAACAAGATTCAAGGCTATCGCAGAGGGTGAGAACGCTTCAATGGTAACTCCCAAGTGGCTTGAGAAGGACGCAAACCTCCTCGGCGGCAAGGTAGTTGCAAATCCCCAGAGGGACGATATCGACTATCCCGTTGAAGAGCACCTCATCGTCGAGTTGTACTCCAAGTAATCTATTATTTATTTTTTCACAGGATTACAAACACATACCCGCTATTTTTACGGCGGCATAATGTAATAGGAGGATTCGCGAATGATTGAAATTGAAAAGCCAAGAATTGAAACCGCAGAATTAACCGAGGACGGAAAGTACGGTAAGTTCGTTGTCGAGCCGCTTGAGCGCGGATTCGGCAACACTCTCGGCAACAGCCTTCGCAGAGTGCTGCTTTCCTCACTTGAAGGCTGTGCTGTCACATCAATTAAGATTGACGGCGTTCTTCACGAATTTTCAACTATTCCGGGCGTCAAGGAAGACGTTATCGAAATTGTGCTTAATATGAAAAGTCTTGTTGCAAAGCTGTTTGACGCAAGCCCCAAGGTTGTTGAAATCAACGCCGAGGGTCCCTGCGAGGTAACGGCTGCCGACATCAAGGGTGACAACGAGGTTGAAATCCTCAATCCCGAGCTTCACATCGCCACTCTCGGCGACGGCGCTAAGCTCAACATGGAAATCACCATCGACAAGGGCAGAGGCTACGTTCCCTCCGAGCGCAACAAGCAGCTCAGCGGCAACAACATCATCGGTGTTCTGCCGATTGACTCTATCTATACACCTGTGTTAAAGGTGAACTACACAGTTGACAATACCCGCGTCGGTCAGATTACCGACTTCGATAAGCTGACTCTCGACGTATGGACAAACGGCGTTATCAACGCGGAAGAGGCCGTTTCTCTTGCGGCTAAGGTTCTTACCGAGCACCTCAACCTCTTTGTCAACCTCTCCGACAAGGCTTCATCCGCTGAAGTAATGGTCGAAAAGGACGACAAGGGCAAGGAAAAGATTCTTGAAATGACCATCGAGGATCTCGATTTGTCGGTTCGCTCGTTCAACTGCCTCAAGCGTGCGGGTATTAACACGGTTGAAGATTTGATTAATAAATCCGAAGAGGACATGATGAAGGTTCGCAACCTGGGCAGAAAGTCCCTTGAAGAGGTTGTTCAGAAGCTCAACTCCCTCGGTTTCAGTCTTCAGAAGGAAGACGAATAATATCCCTTTGAATTTACGGTAAAGGAGTGAAAGAAATGCCAGGTACAAGAAAGCTGGGAAGAACTACCGCTCAGAGAACAGCAATGCTCCGCGCAATGGTTACTTTCCTTCTCGAAAACGGCAAAATCGAAACAACAAATACTCGTGCCAAGGAAGTTCAGGCTATGGCCGAGAAGATGATTACAACCGCTAAAACCGACACTCTTCACAACAAACGCCTTGTTATGGCTTTTGTCACAAAAGAGGATGTTGTGTCCAAGCTTTTCTCGGAAATTGCTCCCAAGTACGCTGACCGCAAGGGCGGCTACACAAGAGTTACCAAAATCGGCCCCCGCCGCGGCGACGGCGCTGAAATGGCCGTTATCGAGTTGGTTTAATTAAATAATTTATCATTTAAAGCGCTCTGCTCCGGCAGGGCGCTTTGTCGCGCAAGCGTGACGGTCGTTGCCACGACAGGGCAATACGCGAATCAGATGTTTGCGATTAACAAACCTTCCGTTCCCGCGAGTTAAGTTGCGCCGTTATACCGAACTTTCATTTAAAACAGACTTTTCCAAAGGCGCGCTACCAGCCGCGTTGCGGCCGCGCAAGCGTGACGGTCGTTGCCACGACAGGGCAGTACGCGAATCAGATGTTTGCAATAAACAAAGCTTATGTTCCCGCGAGAAAGCCTCCGTTAATACAAGTGATTGTAGTAGTTAGCGGTTAGTGCGTGGACAAGCAAAAGCCTCCGCCGCTGCTTGCTGCGGGGGAGG
>OMYD01000030.1 GCA_900315195.1 uncultured Eubacteriales bacterium
AGTGCAGCGGATAGCCGCCTCGTCATCCTGAGAAACGGGGCTTCCGCAGGACGGGCAAGCAGTCGGGAACTGATAGCATTCCTTCCAAGATTCTCCGTGCTCAACAACCGAGAGCACCTCGGGAATTATCTCGCCCGCCTTGCGGATAAGCACGGTGTCGCCGATGTTTATTCCGCGCTCCTCAATAAAATCGCGGTTATGCAGAGTGGCTCTGCTGACGGTAGTTCCGGCGAGCAGAACAGGCTCAAAAATGCCCACAGGCGTGAGTACGCCCGTTCTGCCGACGTTGATTTCTATGTCAAGCAGCTTTGTGGTTTTTTCCTCGGGCGGATACTTGTACGCCTCTGCCCACTTGGGATATTTTGCCGTGCTGCCGAGCAGCTCGCGAGAGGAAAAGCTGTCGACCTTTACGACCGCGCCGTCAATAGCGTAGTCGTATTCACCGCGGCGGTCGCCGATTTCCTCGGTCTTTTTAATTACATCCTCAATTGTATCGCACACGCTGTAAAATGACGTAGGGAAACCGAGCTTTTTTAAATAATCAAGGCTTTCGCGGTGGGAGTTCAGAGTAACGCCCTCAACCTGCTGGATATTGAAAACAAAAATATCAAGTCCTCGCTGCGCCGTGATTTTGGCGTTTTTCTGGCGCAGGGAGCCTGCTGCGGCGTTTCGCGGATTCTTAGCGGGCTTCTCCTCGTTTTCCTCCTGGCGGCGCACAAGCTCGTCAAAGCTTTTGAACGACATATAAACCTCGCCTCTGACTTCAAGGTAAGGTAAGGTTGTCGGTCACATCCTCGCCCGTTGTTCCGTCGCCGCGGGTCGAGCCGCGCACAAAAACACCGCCCTTGTATTCGCAAGAGACCGATAAGCCGTCAAATTTAGGCTCTACAACATATTTTACGTCAGGGACGACCTCTCTTACCCTTCGGTCAAAATCCCGAAGCTCGTCGTGAGAGAAGCTGTCATGAAGGCTCTCCATAACAACAGCGTGAGTTACCGGAGAAAACTTCTCGCCCGCGCTGCCTCCTACCTTATTTGTCGGAGAGTCAGGGAGCTTTAGTTCGGGGTATTCCTCCTCAAGGTTTTCAAGCTCCCTTAACAGCATATCGTACTCAAAGTCCGAGATTTCAGGCTCATCCTGATTGTAATACAGATTGTTGTGGTACTCAATTATTTCGGTTAATTCGGCAATTCGCTTTTGAGCTTCCGTTTTATCCATTAATTTCTCCTGACTTTCTTATTTATTAACGGCCGACGTGCCCTTTTCTCTGAGAAACGTTGACTCCAAATCGGCGAGATGAAGCTTTACGGCAAGCGGATACATATCATACGCCTGGCTGATTTGATTGCTGTTTTTGTCGCCGAATTCGCCCATATGCCAGCGGATCGCCATAGCCTCGTCAAGCTTAAGGCGCATTTTGCGCTCGATAAGGAAAACGGACTTTTCGCCGTGACCGTAAGGAAATTTATCCTCAATTGAGTAATACGGCACCTTTTCCCACTGACCCGTTGCATCGTTTTTGACATTGCGGCTGCTGACCTTATAGAACTGAGCCTTGCATAAATCATGCAGAAGTCCGCAGATGGCAAAGCTTTCAACGCTGTCGGTTTCCTCGTCAAAATGCTTTTCCATCATGGTATTGAACACGCTTACAGAGTGCATTACAAGCCCGTTTTCGCAGGCGCAGTGATAGCGCGTGCTGGCAGGAGCCTCAAAAAAGTCGGTGCGCAGAATCCAGTCAAGCAGCTCGTCGGCGCCCTTGCGCGTAATGTGGGTTTTATATATTTCAAGAAATTCTTCCTTTGCGGTCATATTATTACCCCTTTTCTAAATTTATTAAAACAAAAGGGCACTCAGACGAGTGCCCCTTATGTACTAAATATTACTCAGCGTCAGCTGTGGTTTCTTCCACTGCTTCAGCAACAGCCTCTTCCGCAACATCTTCTGCTGCGGCAGCCTCTTCCTCAACAGTCTCTTCCGCAACAGGAGCTGCCTTTACGGGAGCCTGTTCATCCTCGGGAAGGAGAGCGCGCATTGAAAGGCTTACGCGCTTTTTGTCAAAGTCGATAGCGGTAATCTTCGCCTCAACCTCTTCGCCTACTGAGAGAACGTCGGCGGGCTTTTCAATTCTCTTGTTGGCAATCTGAGAAATGTGAATAAGACCGTCAATACCGGGAATGATGTTGGCAAACGCGCCGAATGTGGTAAGGCCTACAATCTTGGCGGTTACAACGGTGCCCTCGGGATAATCTCTCTTGAGGATTTCCCACGGATTGTCATCGGCGTTTTTGAAGCCGAGAGAAATCTTCTTGGTTTCCTCGTTGATGTCCTTAACATATACCTCAACGGTATCGCCTACATTAACAACCTCGCTGGGATGCTTGATGTGGGTCCATGAAAGCTCTGAAATATGAATCATACCGAATACTCCGCCAAGGTCAACAAACGCGCCGTAGCTTGTGAGTGACTTAACAACGCCTGTGTAACGCTTACCGATTTCGCAGTTCTTCCAGAATTCCTCGCGCTGAGCCGCTCTCTGCTCCTTGAGCACGCTGCGGATAGAACCGATTGCTCTCTTATATCTGCCGCGCTGAGATACCTCGATAAGACGGAAGTTAACTTCCTGACCTACAAGATCCTCAAGGTTTTCGTCACGGGTAGCTGTAGCCTGAGACGCGGGGATAAATACTCTTATGCCATTGTAAATAACAATAACGCCGCCCTTAACTGCCTCTGTTACCTTGCTTGTAAGAACCTCCTGAGAATCTACCTTCTCCTGAAGCTCTTCCCAGCCCTTCTGCGCGTCAACTCTGCGCTTTGAGAGCATGATGGTGCCTTCCTGATCGTTTGTTCTCATGATGAGAAGCTCGATCTGGTCGCCGACTTTTACAACGTCCTCGGGCTTAACGGTCGGATCGTTTGACAGCTCGTCAACGGGGACAAAGCCTGTCTGTTTTCTGCCGACGTCTACCTGAACTTCATTAGGCGCGATGCTGATAACTGTGCCCATTACCCTTTCGTTTGTATTTAAGTTTTTGAGGGATTCCTCAAGCAGCTCCTCAAAAGATTCTTCAAGATTTGTTGTTTCACCGGATTTTATTTCTTCACTCATTGTATCCAGTACCTCCTTTATTATCCTTGCAGGTGTTGAAGCGCCTGCAGTTACGCCTATTCGTTTAGCTCGGCGAACCTGCTCAATGTTAAGCTCGGCCGCGGTCTCTATAAGTACGGTATTGGGGCACCGTCTTTGACAGATGTCAAAAAGCTTTCCCGTATTGGAGCTGTGACGGTCTCCTATAACAACCATAAAGTCCGACTGAGCTGCTATTAAATCAGCCTCACTTTGTCTAACGGACGTAGCATTACATATTGTATCAAATATTTTTGCATTTGTACATACTTTTTTAATCTTTTTTACAGATTTTTTTAATTCTTTTGTGTCGAAAGTTGTCTGTGCGACCATTTTAACGGTTTTATTATTCGAATTTAGAATATTAGGCAGAATTTCATCTAATTCCGTCTCATTGTTAAAGGTAAAATACTCGCATTCACAATTTCCTATAATACCCTGAACCTCGGGATGACTGCGGTTCCCCGCAATCAATACCACGTCGGTTTCGGGATCAGCCTCGGCTACAAGGCGGTGAATCTTTTTGACAAACGGACATGTGGCGTCACGGTAATCGAGGCCGTTTTTTTCAAGCTCATCAATAACCGACTTGGGAACACCGTGGCTGCGGATGACAAGAATTTCGTCTTTTCCCAGTTCATCAATGCTCTCAATCGGTCGACAGCCCTTTTTACGAAGCTCCTCAACCATCTCCATGTTATGGATAATCGGGCCGAGGGTACAAACCTTTTTGCCCTCAGAGAGCAGATCGCTGACCATGTCTACAGCGCGGCTTACACCGAAGCAAAAGCCTGCCGACTCAGCCTTTTTTAAGCTCGCTTGCATCCTCTTCCCTCATTTTATTAATCTCACCCATAATTATACCGGTGGCGTTTTTAAGCTCTCGCCTGCCTCCATCGGGAGTAAGGCCCATCTGCTCGGGAGTCAGCACATCGCCGAAATGGATAATAGTCTTTGAGAACTTGTGTTTAAAGTTGCGCTTTGTAATACAGCAAGGAACAACCGGAAGCTGCATTTGCTGAGCGACCAGCGCGCAGCCGCTGCGAGGACGCAAAAGCTCGCCCGTTTTTGTGCGGGTCCCCTCAAGGAAAATGGTCATTACATTGCCTTCCTTCAAGATATCCTCACCGGTTTTAAGCGCTTTTCCGTCGCCAGCTCCGCGCTCAACAGGAAAAGCTCCGAGCGCGCGGATAACCGCCGCCGCGAATTTATTTCTGAAAAGCTCCTGCTTAGCCATAAAATACAAACGTCTTTTTTCCGAAAGTCCCAACAAAACGGGGTCGGCAAAGGACATGTGGTTGCTTGCGAGAATTACTCCGCCCTCAGCCGGGATAGCGCCCTTGTTTTTCACCTTATAGCGGTAAAGAATCTTATATGCAGGTCTTAAAATAAACTTTCCTATCGAATATAAAACCTTATTCTGCGCCATCAGATTCGCTCCTTTATAACGGAAATAATCTTCTCAATGCTCTGCTCAAAATCAAGCTCGGTGGTGTCTACCATTACGCAGCCCTCGGCAGGCTTTAAAGGAGCGGTTTCACGGTGAGTATCATTATAGTCGCGTGTGATAACGTCCTGAAGAATATCCTCGTATTTAACGTCCATTCCCTTTTCAACAAGCTCCTTGTATCGTCTTTCGGCACGAGCCTCGGGAGAGGCCGTCAAGAAGATTTTCACCTGAGCGTCGGGAAGCACCACTGTGCCGATATCTCTTCCGTCCATAATTACGTTTTGGGTTTTCGCCATATTGCGCTGCAGGTCAAGTAAATACGCCCTTACAGCGGGGATAGCGGAAATCTTTGAAGCCATCATCGAAGCCTCGGGAGTGCGGATAAGACCCGACACATCCTCGCCGTCGAGCAGAACGACCTGCTCGCCCCTGTCGTTGAAGGTGAGGTCAACTTTAATCTGACTGAGCATTTCCTCTACCTCGGGAGAAGCAACGGGCTCAACCCCGCGGCGGCTTGCCGCAAGACCGATTGTGCGGTAAAGCGCGCCTGTGTCTACATAGATAAAATCGAGCGCGGCAGCGGCGCGCTTGGCAATAGAGGACTTCCCCGCACCCGCGGGGCCGTCCAAAGCAACAGCAAATGACATATTTTATTTTCCTTTCCAGAATTATAATATTTTATATTACAAACAGGCAGCGGATTCTCCCGCCAGTCTGCCCGTGCTCCAGGCAATTTGGAGGTTGAAGCCGCCCGTGTAGGCGTCGACGTCAATAACCTCGCCGGCAAAGTACAGTCCGGAGACAAGCTTGCTTTCCATTGTCTTGGGATTGATTTCACCTGTTTTCACGCCGCCTGAAGTGACAATTGCCTCCTCAATGGGACGAAAACCGCTCAGCGGCAAGGTAAACGCCTTTAAAAATCCGCAAAGCCTGCGCCGTTCCTCACGCGTGACGGAATGACATTTTTTATCGAACGGAATACCCCAGCGTTTCAGCACCGGAACTATTATTTTGCGCGGCAGCAGCTTTGAAAAAGCGTTTGAAACATCGCGGTTAATATTCTCGGAGAAATCTCTTTGAAGCCGCTTATCAAGCTGTTCCATATCAAGAGCGGGTTTTAAATCAATTGAAGCGGTGTATCTGCCCTGCTCTATCTCACGCAGATGAGAGCTTGCGGAAAGCACCATCGGGCCGCTTATTCCGAAATGAGTAAACAGCATTTCGCCGAAATCGGAATATACCGCCTTTTCGGTTTGATTGTCAATTATTTTAAGCGCCACGTTGCGAAGCGACAACCCCTGCATGGACTTGCACTCGGGGTCGGCGCTCTCAATCGGCACAAGCGAGGGCTTGGGCTCAATAATTGTATGCCCCGCCTGACGCGCCAGAGTATAGCCGTCGCCCGTTGAACCCGTAAGCGGATAACTCATTCCGCCGCAGCAGATAATCACGCTGTCGGCAAAATACGTCTGCTTTTCACACTTAACTCCGACAGCCTCGCCGTTTTCGATTTCAAGCGCTTTTGCGGTATCGTTTACGATAGTTACGCCGCTGTCAATTACAAAGCGCCTCAGAGCGTCAACAACATCCACAGCTTTATCCGACTGAGGATAGCAGCGGTTGCCGCGCTCGGTTTTAAGCGGAACGCCTATCTCCTCGAAGAACTCATAGGCGTCGCTCGGCGAGAACCCGTTTATTGCGGAATAAAGAAACCTGCCGTTGACGGGAACATTATTTATGAACGCGGAAACATCACAGTTATTAAGAATATTGCAGCGCCCTTTGCCCGTAATCATTATTTTACGGCCTACGCGCTGATTTTTTTCGATAAGAGTAACCGAAGCTCCAAGGAGCGCCGCTGTGCCCGCGGCAATCATACCCGCGGCTCCCGCGCCGATAACAGCTACTTTTTTACTGATCATTCTGATTCTTCTTTACTTCGTCATCGTGATTGGTATATACGCCCTCGCGGTTCCAAACCTGCTCAAGCGCGTGGAAGGTCGCGGATACCTCGTCCTTCTTTTTAAGCACCGTAGCAACAATCAAGGCGTTAATAAGGCTAAGAGGAGCTACAAGCGAATCGACTATTGAAGCCATATCGCTTCGCGCTATAAGAATTGAGTCGGCGGAAGCCACCAAAGGAGACGCCATGCTGTCGGTAATGGCTACAGCATGAGCGCCGCGGCTTCTGGCAAAGTCCATAGCCTCAACCGCCATAGTGCTGTATCGCGGGAACGAGATACCGATTATGATATCGTCGCTTGTCATTCGGAAAATATGCTCGTACATTGTAGTGGTGCTTGTTGTGTTGATAACCGTTACATTGTCAAAAATAAGCTGAAAATAATACGCCAGAAAGCTTGCGATAGCGGCTGTTGAGCGCACGCCGAAAATATAAATGCGCTTTGCCTTGCAGATTTCATCAACAGCCCGGGTAAAATCCTCGTGCGAGGTTTCCTCAATTGTGCGGCGGATTTTTTCAATATCCTGCATAAGCACGCTGTCAAGCACACTCGCGTCCCCTATGCGGTTTGAGGTTACCTCAATACGCTGAACTGATGTGAGTTTGCTGCGAATCATCTCCTGCATCGCCTTTTGCATTTTCGGGTAACCGTCGTAGCCCAGCTCCGTCGCGAAACGTACAACAGTGCTCTCGGATACTCCTACGGTCTCGCCAAGCTTTGCGGCAGTCATGAAAGCCGCCTTATCGTAATGCTCCTCAATATAGAGCGCGATGCGTTTTTGCCCTTTTGAAAAGCTGTTCATCATCAAATCAATTCGGGTTAAAAGATGTGTAATCATCTGTAAAGACTCCTAATCTTTTGTGTTTCATTTCATTTTATCATAAAAACTTGCAAAATTCAATCATTTTTAAAGGAAAAGGTAATTTTTGAATAGTTTTTTTGAAGTTTGCGTTTTTTCGGTTGCAAAAAGCGGCCTGATATGATAAACTATCAATGTAATTCTTATTGGAGATGATGAAATGATAGCTATAATCGATTACGGCGCGGGCAATATTCAGAGCGTTAAAAAAGCGTTTGAACACATCGGGTGCGACTGTTTTGTAACCAGAAATCACGACGAGATTATAAAGGCTGACGGCGCGGTGCTTCCGGGCGTCGGCTCATTCGGCGACACAGTCGACAGTCTTAATCAATTTGGCATCAAGGACACAGCTATTGAATTCATTAACTCAGGAAAACCGTTTTTCGGAATTTGCCTCGGTTTGCAGCTTCTGTTCCCCGGAAGCGAGGAAAGCCCCGGAGCAAAAGGTCTGGGTGTTTTTGAAGGCAGTATTACGAAAATTCCGAACGGCGAAAGCTTAAAAATACCCCACATGGGCTGGAACAGCCTCGACATAAAAAAACACGACAGGCTTTTTAAAGGGATCGACGGCAATCCTTATGTATATTTTGTCCACTCCTACTACCTTAATGCGGCAGACAGACAAATTGTGGCGGCTCAAACACAATACGGCGTGACAATTGACGCCGCAATTGAGCATAATAATGTATTTGCTACCCAGTTCCACCCCGAAAAAAGCGGTGATGTAGGTCTGCAAATTCTGAGAAATTTCGCGGAAATTGTGAGAGGAGAGTAACATGTACGCAAAAAGAATAATCCCCTGCCTTGACATAAAGAACGGCAGGGTTGTTAAAGGAGTAAGCTTTGTCAACATTGTTGACGCGGGCGATCCGGTTGAATGCGCGAAACAGTATGACAAGCAAGGCGCAGACGAGCTTGTTTTCCTTGATATTACCGCGTCATCCGATTCCCGCAATATTACGATAGATATGGTAGAGAAGGTTGCAAACTCAATCTTCATCCCCTTTACCGTAGGCGGCGGAATAAGAAGCGTTGATGACTTTAACGCTTTGCTCAGGGCAGGCGCCGACAAGGTAAGCGTAAACTCGGCGGCAGTTCACCGCCCCGAGCTTATAAGCGAAGCCGCATATAAATTCGGCAGCCAGTGCGTGGTCGCCGCTATCGACGCGAAACGCAAGGGCGACGGCACCTGGGAGGTCTATATAAACGGCGGCAGAAAGCCTGTTGGACTGGACGCTGTAAAATGGGCTATTGAATGTGAAAAGCGCGGCGCGGGCGAAATACTGATTACCAGCATGGATCAGGACGGACAAAAGACGGGCTATGACCTTGAGCTGACACGGGCAATCAGCGAGCGGGTAGGTATACCCGTAATCGCCAGCGGAGGCGCCGGAGCTCTTGAGCACTTTTATGACGCGTTCACCGGCGGCAAAGCGGACGCGGTTCTTGCGGCGTCACTGTTCCACTTCGGCGAGATTCCGATTCCCGAATTAAAAAAATATCTTGACGGAAAAAATATACCCGTAAGATTATAAAACCGATTTACATAAGAAAATCCACCGGACTTAGCCGGTGGATTTTTTGTTAATCTTAAACTACCTTATAGTTAGCGAGGAACTGTTCGGGATTGGGAACGAGTTCGGGGTTAGCGGTATAGATGGTGAGGAAGTTGGTTTTGTTTTCAACCTTATCATCATTTATTACAACCCACAGCTCTCTGTTTGTGAAGTTTGTAAGGTCGCTTGTCTGGGGATTGCCCGCGTCGGAAACAATGAGGTTATAGTAAACTGTCTTTTCCTTCTCGGAATACTCGAATGAGTAATCCATCCAGCCTGTAGCCTCATTAAGTACAGGAGATACGCCAGGCCATGAGCCGCCAGCATAGTTTTCGGTGTTCCAAATCCAGAGCTTGGGATCCCAGGTAGCGTCGCCGCTGTGCTTGAAGTGGAGATTTACGGTCTTGTTGTCAGACTCTACATAGTAGTAATCTACAACAATATCCTTACCGAACGAAACCTTCTTACCCTTGATGTCGGGAAGCTTGGACTGATCAAGCTCATAACCGAATACGGAAACAGCAGGAGCTACAAGATCGTCGCCTACTCTGTCCTTAAAGGTTACGGAATCAATCAGTTTGGAAGCGCCGCCGTCGGTATAGTAGTTGATTGTTACCTTGCCCTGAGAAAGAACGTTTTCTGCCAGATATCTCTGAAGCATAGTAGCGTCATTGATATCGGTTCTGCCGTCGTAGTTAAAGTCCATCTGAGCCATTTCAGCTTCATCACGCTTTTCATACTCGGCAAGAATGCGCTGTAATGCGGTAACGTCATCAATTGTGATCTTTCCGTCTTTGTTTACATCACCGTACAGACGGATTGACTCGGGAACATAGTCGGTATAAACAAATGTAACGGTCAACGGCTCTTCAGCGAATTTGCCGTCCTTTTCGCCTTTTACATCCTTGAACATATACTGTTCGGGAATAGCGTCGCTTTCGGGAGCATGGTAATCCGCTCCGGGTTCACCGTAAAGCGTTACGAAAGGAGCAAGCTCGGTGCCGTCCTTATACTCGTACTTAACGATAACCTCCATCGCGTTCTTGTAAACGAATGTTACGGTCTGGTCTGCCTCGGTGAATTTGCCTGTTTTATTGCCTACAACTTCCTTGAAGATGTACTTCTCGGGAATTGTTTCGCAATCGGGAGCAGTATACTCATTGCCGGGAATACCATAGAGAGTTACGGGATCAGCAAGCTTTGTGCCGTCCTCGTGAACATAATTAACGATAACCTTGGCAGCGTCACGGTATACATAATTAACGGTGATTTCGTCAGCGGTAAATGTACCTGTTGTATTGCCGTCAACGTGATCAAACACATAAGCCTCGCTTATAGCAGCTGAGGGTACGGTTGTGTAGGTCTTGCCTACCTTGCCCTTGAGGTGAATAGGAGCAACATCGGGAAGCTGCTTGCCCTTTGAATCAACAAAGTTTACGGTTACAACGCCCATGTTCTCGTCTTTGATACCAGCGTTTTCAAAGCCTTCTTTATCAACAGCAATCAAAGAGGAGTTAGCGGGAACGCTGATCTTCTTTCCTGTTGCGCTGCCGAGAGGAGTAAGGCCTGCCTGGTCGCCCTTAGCAAGGATAACCCACTGGTAGTCGGAACCGATTGAGCTGTCGGGCAGTGTAACATTCTGAACTCGCGGTGAAGCGTTGTGAACAACCGCCATCTTGTTCCACTCGCCCTCTTGGTCGTTAGTGATAACGTAGTAGATAAGAGTTGTGGCGTCGGAGAAGTTACCGGAAACCTTAATCTTGCTCTGATAGCTCTTGTCGTTGGCTGTGAGAGGCGTGTAAGCCTTTCTGATATTCATCAAGCCTTTATAGTAGGAAACCAGGTCGGAGAATTCAACCGTTCTATCCCATTTAAGGCTGTTGAGAGCGGCAGGTGCGTTATAGCTGTTTTCGTTGCCGTCCTTTGTGCGGGCAAACTCCTCACCCGCAAGAATAAACGGAATACCCTGAGCGCTGTAGATAATAGCCGCGGCCATGCGGTTTGACTGCAGAGCCTGCTCGTTTCTTACGCCGTACTTATCGTGAGTAAGAGAATTAGCAAGGCGGTCATACAGAGTAGCGTTATCGTGACATGCAGCGTAGTTTACGCACTGCTCGGGAGCCTTTGAAGTCCATCCGGATTTGTATGATGTGTAGCTGTTGCCGTAAATGCCTGCCTTAACAGCCTGCGCGCGCTCGGTAACCTTTTCGGTATCGCCTGAAATAAAGCCCTTGTCAGCCGCGTCAAATACGGAACCCTTCATGCCGTCACGTACAGCGTCATTGAAGAAGCCTACTCTGCTGTCAAGCTTTGCTGCGTTCTTCTGGGTTGCAAGGAATACGCGTGAGCCGTCTGCGTAGTAGTTAGCGTTGCTTGTTGTCATGCTCCAGCCCTCGCCCCAGATTGAGAGGCGCGGATCAACCTTATCCATCTCGGCACGGATATTGTTCATTACAGCGGTATCCATAAGGCCCATAAGGTCAAAGCGGAAACCGTCGACATGATATTCGTTTATCCAGTGCATGCAGGATTCTGTGATGTACTTATTAACCATCACGTTTTCTGTAGCAACGTCATTTCCGCAACCGGAACCGTTGGAGAAGAAGTCCTGATCCTGATCAGCGTTGTAGTACTTTCTGTAATAGTAATCGGGTACAGTGCCCTGGAAGCAGGAATAATCCTTGTGGTTTGAATAAGTATGGTTGTAAACAACGTCCATTACAACGGAGATACCGGCGTTGTGAAGAGCCTGAATCATTTGCTTACACTCTTTGATTCTTACATTTCCGTCGTAGGGGTTAGACGAATACGAACCCTCGGGAACGTTGTAGTTCTGGGGATCATAGCCCCAGTTAAACTGATCAGGTTTACCTGCCTCGTCTATTGACTGGAAGTCATAGAACGGATTGATCTGAACGGTTGTAACGCCGAGATCTTTAAGGTAATCGATCATTGTGGGATATTTGCCCTCATTGTTTACGGTTGTATCGTTTTCAGTAAAAGCGAGGTACTTACCGCGGTTAGCCTCACTTACTCCCGAGGAAGCGTCCCAGGAGAAGTCCTTTACATGAATCTCCCAAACTGTTGAGTCTGACTGGTGCTCAAGCAAAACATGCTTATCATTTGCCCAGCCCTCGGGATCGGTTGAGTCGAGGTCGCAAATCATTGAGCGCTTGCCGTTTACGCCTGTAGCTACAGAGTAAACGTCCTGTGTTTCCGCTGTCTGCATCTCGCCGCTTTGGGGATGCGCGGATTTGATTGTGTAGGTGTAGTAGGTGTTGACCAAGTCTCCGGTTACGGTTGTTGTCCAAACACCTGTCCATTTGTCGCCATCCATCAGCTTTTCCATATCAACGGTGCCGAGCTTTTGGGCGCCGTCTTCACTGTCAGAGCCGGTTGCATAGCGATTGAGTTTGACTTCTGTAGCGGTAGGTGACCAAACCTTGAACACGGTCTTATCCTTTGAATAAGTCGCGCCGAGGTCGTTGCCGTTGTAGGCGTATTCCTTGTCAAGCGCCTGACTTGCCTGTACGTTTCTGTCGACAGTCGCGCCAACCGCGCCGTCATCCTGAGCCGCAAAGCCTGTCATTACGCTTGAGGACGCCAACATGCATACCGCAAGAACAGAAGAAACAAGTTTCATAGATGTTCTCATGGAAATTCCTCCTTAAATAATTGCGTTTGTTTATTATAATTCCGTAAAACGGAATTAGTTTATGTATTAATTATCAGGCTCCAAATCCTCGGTTATATCCATAGCCGACTTTAGCGCCTTTTTACGTCTGAAGTACGATAGCACTACAGAACCTACGCAAAGGGCGAAAATAACGCCTACACCGATAAGCACGATTTTCAACACCTGTTTCTGAGGATCGGGTTCATTGAGATAATTGAGAATCACGTTGATTTCACCTGATTTAAAGGTGCCCGCGACATTCATCGGAACCTCAACAAGAGTTTTTTCCTCGTACTCATTCTGCGGAACGTTATAAGGCTCGCCTTCCTTGCCTGTCAGTTTTTTTGTTTCAATAACCTTGCCTTCACTGTCCATGTAGACAATGTTTACCTTGCAGATACTTCTGTCTGTATCATCGGTGATACGGGTGTATTTGTAAGCCACCGTAATATCGTGGTCGGGAAGCACGCCCGCGCCGTTTTCAGGCAGTGAATCAAGAACAAGAGTGTAGTTTTCTATACTCGGCAGCTCGGGAGTACGGTACTTCTCCCCTACGCGGTTGCGGATTACATACGCGTCGGCAAGATCCGATCCGTTTATATCATCAACAAATTTGATGTTGACGTTGACCATTTTGCCTGTATACGGCTTTACATAAACATCGATATGCTTCGCCGATTCCTCGAACTGTCCGCGCGAATCTCCGTCTACCTTTTTGACGTCATAATTGCGTTTCGCGGCGATTTTTGAAATATCATAAACGCTGCCGTATGAGTCGGTAACGACCTGCTCGCCTATTACCTCTTTTGAGTCATCATCATAATATTTAATTACAACCGCGCCCTCATAGTCGCTGATGCCGGCGGATTCATACCCCTGCTTATCAACCAGAACAACGGCGGAATGAGCCTTTACGCTGACGCTGCCGGAACAGGTACCCAGATTATTCAGACCTGCCACATGCTCGTCGGCAATTTTTACCCACTCGCCCTCAAGAGTTACGTTCTGGTCGCTGTCGGTGCCGTTGAATACAGTGCAGACCTTGTTCCACTTACCCTGCTCGGTATTCGGAATATAGAAGCCGAGAACACCCTTAGGAAGTTTGCCGACAGAGGTGATGTTGTTCGCGGTCATAGCGGTACAATCGGTAAACGCCGCAAACGAATCGCGTATTTTCATAAGCCCGCGGTAATACTCAACGATATCGCTGTATGCAATTATGTTCTCCCAGTCAATCATATTCTCCTCTCTTGAGGAAGCGTAGGAGTTTTCATCGCCGTCCTTGCTGCGTCCGAACTCCTCACCCGCAAGGAAGAAGGGAATGCCCTGCGAAGTCATGACAATTGCCGCCGAGAGCTTGTTCATGGAAACAAGATCCTCATGGCGCACGCGGTATTCGTCGTTGCCGTAAACCGAATCAACAAGCTTGTCGTAAAGACAGAGGTTATCGTGGCACGATGAGTATGATACACACTGCGAAGGAACATTTGCCCAGCCCATTGACGACTGTCCCAGATAGCCTGTTTTCAGGTCAGAGCGTTTGTCGCCCTTCTGCACAAAACCGAGCTCGGACGAATTCATAACACTGCCCTTAATCGCGTCGCGAAGAGTGTCGTCAAACGCGCCTATGCGGTCGCTTAACTTCGTCAGGTTCTGCTGATTTGCCATGACCGTTCCTTCATCCGCGTTTGTAGGCATGTTCCACGCTTCGCCGTACATAAGGATTTTCTTGCCGCTGCCATCCTCATAAAGCTCGTCAAGAGCCGCCCGGATTTCGTTCATGGTGGTAACATCGTGAAGTCCCATCAAGTCAAAGCGGAAGCCGTCAATATGATATTCCTTGGCCCAATAGGTAACGGAATCGATCATGTATTTTCTGAACATAAGGTGCTCTGACGCGGTGTCATTTGAACAGCCCGAGCCGTTTGAGAATGTACCGTCATCGTTCATGCGGTAGTAGTAATTGGGAACCGTGTACTGGAACCATGAATCGGTTGAGTATGTATGGTTGTAAACAACGTCCATTACAACGCCGATTCCCGCGTTGTGCAGCGCCTGGATCATCTGCTTGCACTCGCGGATTCTTACCGAACCGTCATAGGGATTAGTTGAGTATGAGCCCTCGGGAATATTGTAGTTTACAGGGTCGTAGCCCCAGTTATACTGCTTCATAATATCCTTTGACTCATCAACCGAGCCGAAGTCATACATAGGCATTATCTGCACATATTTTACACCTAGCTTTTTGAGATAATCTACGCATGTGGCGGGATTATCCTGAATGTTGCCGACGGTAGTGCCGCTCTCGGTAAACGCCAGGAATTTACCGCGGTGCTCCTCACTGACACCGCTGCTCTCGGAAGAAGAAAAATCAGCTACGGAAACCTCCCAGACGCTTGCGCTTGTCTGAGTGGAGGTCAAAACATGAGCGTCGTTTTCCCAGTTTTCGGGATTTGTTTTTGAAAGGTCAACAACCATGCTGCGCGAACCGTTTACTCCGCACGCTCTCGCGTAAATATCGGCGGTGCGCTTTGTTTCTTTGCCGTGGGTTACGGCGTAGTCGTAGTATTTTCCTGCCAGATTTCCGTTGATAGTCGCCGACCAAACGCCTGTTTCTTTGTCAAGCGTCATGTTGGTGGTACGAATTGACTTTTCGCTTTCAGCCTTGCTGCCCTTTTCATAAATATCAACCGAAACCGCCGACGCTTTAGGCGACCAGACCTTGAATGTTGTGGACTTCTCAGTATAAACCGCGCCCAAGTCATTGCCGCTGTAAGCATATTTATCAAGTTCTTTGGCATATGCCTGATAATCAGTTTTTTTATCATCTGCCGCTAAAGCAGACTCAGCAAAAGTACCTGTAGCCATAATTACCGCTAAAACTCCTGTTATGATTTTTTGAAAACGCAAAGCATTGCCCCCCGTTTTTCGTCAGAATGATTATTCGCTTTAAAATATACTTATTTCATTTTAATATTTTATCATAATTCGGAAGTGATTTTAATTCTAATATAGAATTTTAGTTGATAATCCAGTATTTAATCAGTAGAAAATCTATTTAGTTTTTTGTGCATATTTACTACAAGATAATAATGAATAACTGTTATATAATTTTTATAAGTTTTTTACGGTCACAGAAAAAACCGCGGTATCAGCCGCGGTTTTTTTCAAGATATTTAAGTATTTGTTCGTCGTCCCAGAACTCCAGATCATCGGTTCCCGCAAGGTATTCGTTGTGGTGGCGAACCTCGTGGTGCAGTATATGCTCCATCTTTTTGTAAAATTCGTCACGCGGCAGGTTGCCGAATACGCGCGCTATGGAGCCGTAATAAAACACAATTGAGTTACCGATCAAATCCCGCCTGTATTCACCGAGGATGTATAAATCGTTATTACGGGCGACAGGGTGATATTTGTGCTCAGGCACAATTGATATTCCGCCGTTAAGCTCGCGGTACAATTCGTACGGCATTGCGTCGGCGATTTCATCGAGCATGGCGGCACATTCTTCAAAAGTAATCATATTTCTAAAATAGAATTAATAATCGAGATAATCCTTCAGCTTTCTTGAACGGCTGGGATGTCTTAGCTTTCTGAGGGCTTTTGCTTCGATCTGGCGGATACGCTCACGGGTTACGTTGAACTCCTTGCCGACTTCCTCAAGAGTGCGGCTTCTTCCGTCCTCAAGACCAAATCGGAGCTTTAGCACCTTTGCCTCTCTGGGAGTAAGCGTGGATAGCACGTCGGCAAGCTGCTCGCGGAGCATGGTGTGAGACGCCGCGTCCGCTGGCGCGGGAGCGTCGTTATCGGGAATGAAGTCGCCCAGATGGCTGTCCTCTTCCTCGCCGATAGGAGTTTCAAGCGAAACAGGCTCCTGAGCAACGCGCATAATCTCCCTTACTTTATCGACAGGCATATCGATTTCCTCTGCGATTTCGTCGGGAGAAGGCTCGTGACCGTTCTGGTGAAGGAGCTGGCTCTGAACCTTTTTAACCTTGTTGATAGTTTCAACCATGTGAACGGGAATACGGATAGTACGCGCCTGATCGGCGATAGCGCGGGTAATTGCCTGACGGATCCACCATGTGGCGTATGTTGAGAACTTGAAGCCCTTGGTGTAGTCAAACTTTTCAACAGCCTTAATAAGGCCGAGGTTGCCCTCCTGAATAAGATCAAGGAACTGCATTCCTCTTCCGAGGTAACGCTTGGCAATGCTTACAACAAGGCGAAGGTTAGCTTCTGAAAGGCGCTGTTTTGCGGCTACATCACCGTTTGAAATACGTATAGCCAAATCAACCTCTTCCTCACTTGAAAGGAGCGGTACTCTGCCGATTTCCTTCAGATAAACCTTTACGGGGTCATCGACGGTAACGCTTTGCTCGCCTGTGGGAGCAGGAGTATCATTTTCCTTGTTATTGTCTATTGATAAATCAATATCATCAATCTTCAGGTCGTCAAAATCCTCAACAATTTCAATTCCCTGCTGTTCAATTGTTTCGTAGAGCTTTTCGAGCTTTTCCGGATCAAGATCCTGCTCGCCGAGAGCGTCCAGAATATCCTGGTTAGTCAGCTGACCTTTTTGTTTTCCCAGCTCGATAAGTTCTTTCGCGAGTGATTTCTTTTCCTGCTGTGGCATAGTATCTTTCCTTTCACTTTTTGGATTTCCTTACCTTTTCGAGGTAAGTGTTAAGCTCGTCCTCACCCATATTGGCAATGTCGGCGGGCTTAGGCTTAGCGCTTTCCTCCAAGATAACCTTTATATATTCATCAAGTGATTGCTTGGTTTGGGCTACACTTGCGTGTTTTTGAATTATTTGAAATATTTTATCGGATTCCGCCGATGTAAAATCAGCCGATATGTTATTAAGCGGATCCTTGCCGTCTCGGATTCTGTCGAGAAAATATGAATAAAAACGCTGTATAAGCGAGTTTTGGAACTGTTCGGGTTTTATTTCCGAGGAAATATATTTCTCAGAGTCGGGATTCCCAATAAGATACGCTACAAGCGCTTCCTCCGCTGAGGAGCTTCGCAGCGCCTTTGCCCTGTCCTTATCAAGTTTTTCCGCTCTGCCGCTCAGCTCTGTGCTGATTCTATGCTGCTGTTTTCGGTACTCCTCGCGGAACTGGCGTTTATTGAGCTTTTGCACCTGAGCCTTGAAAGCGTTTTTATCAACGCCGAACTCTTTGCAGAGTTTTGCGGCGTAAACGTCCTGTTCAATGGGACCGGGAATAGTGGCTATTACCCGTGCCGCCGCCTCAAGATAGCCAACTTTTCCGTCAGAAGAATCCGTATTATATTCAGCGCGTAGCTTTTGAAGGCGGTATTCGATGTCGTTTCCGCTTTTCTCAATAATTGCCTTAAACGCGGCGGGGCCGTCGGCTCCTTTGGATTTTATAAACTCGTCGGGATCCTTTCCGCTGGGAATAGTAAGCACCCTTACGGGAAGTCCCGCGTTGCGGAGTATCGGAATAGCTCTGGCGGTTGCCTTCTGCCCCGCTTCATCGGCGTCGTAACAGATAATAACCTCGTCGGCGTACCGCTTCATAAGCATTGCCTGCTCAGATGTCAGCGCGGTGCCCAGGGTTGCTACGGCATTTGTAAAGCCCGCCTGATTTACGGCAATTACATCCATATAACCCTCGCAAAGTATCAAAGTGCGGCTTCCCGAGTTTTTAGCGTTATTAAGCGAAAACAGGTTCTCGCTTTTCTTGAATACGGGCGTGTCAGAGGTATTAAGGTACTTAGGCTTTTGATCGGTCATAATTCTTCCGCCGAAAGCGATTACGTTGCCTCGCAAATCGATTATCGGAAAAATAACACGGTTAGTAAAGCGATCGTAAACACCGTTGCCGCTTCTCCGCTGAACCGCAAGGTTTGCCGAAACAAGCTCATGCTCGGAAAACCCCAGAGATTTAAGGTGGCTTGTAAGCGATGTCCAGTCATCATCGGCAAAGCCAAGGCCGAAGTGACGTATGGTTCTGTCGCTGAGCATTCGCTTGTGAAGATAGTCGAGCCCCTCTTTACCTACGGGCAAATAAAGCGATTTATAAAAGAAACGGGCAGCCTCACGGTTGGCTTCATATATCCGCTTCCTGAGCCTAGCCATACTGTCGTCATAGGAGTTCTCGGGCATTTCCATTCCAGCGCGCTGGGCAAGGTATTTAACCGCCTCAACATAATCGAGGTTTTCGATCCTCATAATAAAGGAAATCACATCTCCGCCGGCGCCGCAGCCGAAGCAGTAAAACGAATCGTTCTCGGTGTAAATGTTAAATGACGGGGTTTTCTCACCGTGAAAAGGGCATAATCCGACCATATTTCTTCCGCGACGTTTCAGATTGATGTATGACGCGGCGATGTCGGTCAGACTGTTGCGCATTTTTAATTCCTGTAAAAAGCCCTCGGGGAATGCCATGATTTGCTCCTTGATTTTTGTTTCCTGTTTAGTATATTCGCAAACAACCGCAAAAATCCTCTATTATTTTTAAAAAGTTACCGAAGTTGGGAAAAATTCTTCTTTTTCCTGCCTGATTTGCGCCTCGCCTGCTGTCGCGTCGGCAAGTTTCTTTTCGAGCGCGGGAATATTTGACGGCTTGATGTGGAATTTTATTGTCACATCAGCTCCGTATAAAACATCGTCTGTTCCGGAAGAATGCTCGGCTACAATCGAAGCGACTTTGCCGTACTGATTATAAGTGCAGTTGAGCGAGCATACGGCGCAGTTTTCCATGAGTATAACTTCTCCCGCATCAAGAGCAAGCTTTGCCGCCTGTGAATAGGCGCGCACCAATCCGCCCGTTCCGAGCAGAACTCCGCCGAAATAGCGCGTAACCACTACACACACATCGTAGACCTCGTTTTTGAGGATCACGTCCAGCACAGGCATTCCCGCGGTACCTGACGGCTCTCCGTCGTCACTGTAGCGTTTTATATTTCCCTCGAGAAGAGAGTAGGCGTAAACGTTGTGGCGCGCGTCCCAATGCTGAGAACGTTTTTCATTGATAAAAGCAACAGCCTCCTGCTCGCTCTTTACAGGCTTGCAGTAACCGATAAACCTTGAACGCTTTTCGACAAATTCATCACAAGCTTCTTTGCCGACGGTTTTATAATCAGCGGGCATAAAAAACACTCCTATGTTAAAGGCAGCGTGACGCTGCACCCAAGCCCGCCTATCAAAATGTCTGTTTATAAATAAGTTCATCAACGGCGGGATCAAAAGTTTCCTATAGAGTAAAAAGGCAGCACGCTTGTGCTGCCCTGTTTTACAAAAATTATTTTGCGATGTTGAAACGCTTTTTAAATCTGTCAACACGTCCGCCTGTATCAACAAGCTTCTGCTTTCCTGTGTAGAAAGGATGACATTTGGAACAAATTTCAACACGGATGTCTTTTCTTGTTGAACCTGTTTCAATAACATTACCGCAAGCACAAGTAATTGTTGTCTGCTCATACTTAGGATGGATATTCTCTTTCATTCTTCTCACCTACTTACTTTACGCAATTAACATACCGATTATACTACATTCATTTGCAAAATGCAAGCATTTTTTTAATTTTATTAAAATTTATTTAATATCTACTGAACAAACCCAAATTTCAAACTGCGGGCAAAGAGCAACAATATCTCCGCCCTCAGCTTCTCAATCCTTCTCAGGTTGAGGAGCAGGA
>OMYD01000123.1 GCA_900315195.1 uncultured Eubacteriales bacterium
ATTAACTTTCTTTGTAACTGTTCACTGTTTTCAGGTACACCAAGCTCCAGATAATTAGCAGTAGAAAACGCCGCCAAGCAGGAATTATCCCACTTGACGGCGTTACCGGTTTGAAAACTATCTTTCATACCAATAGCGGCAGATCTCTTTTTGCTCGCCTTGGTAATTATCAATACCCTTGAATTCCAAAATAAAGCCGCATTTTTCCATTACCTTTTGCGAAGCGATGTTGTCGGCAAGGCAGATTCCCGCCATTTTTGTAACACCGATTCTTTCCATAATGACAGGCAGAAAAGCACTTACGGCTTCTGTAGCGTAACCGTGCTTTGTATATTTAGCGCCGATATGATAACCGATCTCCCATATGCCGCCATCAAGCGGAACAGCCTGCACATAACCTATGTTGGTTTTATCCTTACGCAACACGGGATATACAAACGGCCCCTCGCAGCCGCCGTACCGCGACATAAGAAATTCAATTGTTTCCGAAGCGTCCTCGACGGTTTCAAAAACCTCGTCGGGAACAAAACGGCGGTTATCCTCGTCAAGTGAGTTTTCGTGAACCGCCTGCGCCATATCCGGCGTAAATTCTGTAATCATCAATCTATCTGTTTCTATTTTGAACATAGTGTTATCCTTTCATTTAATAGTGTACATACATTCTTGACGGCTCGGGATCACTGCCTTGAATCATACAAAAGAATTCCCAGCCGTATCGCTCATAAAAGCCGATGTGGTCGGTCACGAGATAAACCGGCGAAATTCCCTTTGACCGCAAATTATCCACCGCCAAATCCAAGAGCTTTCCTGCGATTCCCTGCTTTCGGTATTCGCTTTCCGTATAGACGGCGCAAACGTTCGGAAATAAATCCTTTCTCTCGTGAAAGTCATTTTGAATAACGCCCAAACCGCCGATGATTTGATCTCCGTCAAGGCATAGGTACCAGCCATATTCGGTATTACCGCTTAGATAATCCTCCATACATTCGAGATAAGCGGTAACAGGTACGTTCCATTTTTCACAAAACCACTTGGCGGCTGTATCCTTTAATTCCGGACGCTCACGAAGCGTGATGTATTTATATTTATCCATTGTAAACACCCTTTCGATTTACTGACATCATCATATCAAGCATTCCGCTGTAAATCAACCTTGAAAACCATTATAAAAAAGAATGAGCCTGCACTAAGCAGACTCACAAATTTTCATTTCACGGATAATGCGCTGAATGGATTTATCGGAAAGGTAATACCGACTTGCCAATATCGAAACTGTCTCGCCGTCAAGGTATTCCCGATAAATCAAAGCGTTTCGTCGGCGCAACTCTTTTTTAACGCCTGTTTTCGCTCCCCAATCGACGCGGGAGCCGTCCTTCTTGGGAATATAAATATTTTCCCCGTCAATGTATTGCTGAATGATTTTAATAATGCAATAACATATCTTTTCAAAACGCAGCCCTCCTGTCTGTCGTATTATATACGAAAGCCTTTTATTTGTCAAAAAAACCAGAAAAAACCGATTATACAGCATATATTTTGTCGCCGTTTTGATAGGCGGCGTAGATTCTTTCAAGCTCTTTGACCGCGGCTTCCTTTGTCGGATAGCTGTTCAAAATATCGGAATGATGGCCGACGCTGCCCACAAGCGCGTACTTTTTATCCTTTCCGTTTCCGTAATTGCGCTGAACGGCAAGGCGGTTATACTCCGCGCATTTTGTTTTGTCCTTTGATAAAATAACCATAGTCAATTCCCTTTCCAAAGCTTTAGGTTCATATGAGATATAAACTAAGATAAATAAAACGAAAACAGGTGTAAGAAACAATATATAACTCAAAGCGACACACCCTTATTCATAGATTGCACTTTCTTTTTGCAGCTGCTTCATATTCCGCCGCGCCCTGGCTGTCAGCACAAGCACATATATGCACATAGCGACATACACCGCCGTAAACATCATAAACAGCACGCCGAATACGACAAATACAACCGAAACCCCGGGGAAAGTCATTCTCCTTCTAATGCTTAAAATCCGAAAGCGTTGATATATCCTTTTCGCACTGTCGGTTTTTTCGGGCGCTTCACAAACAAATTCGGGCGAGACCTCAGCCTTTTTGCCTGTAAGATACAGCAGGTCGCCAAAGCCGTCCATTGTATGCGGTATCGGCTGATAGCCGCACTGAGCCGCAAAAGAAGACAGCTCCAAAACCTTTTCCTTTGCCGTGGCGTGAAGGACGGTAAAATACTCGTCCGGCTCTGTTTTTTCAAAGGTGTAAAAGCAGCCGCACTTGATATAGACAAGCTTCCAGCCCTCTCTGTTCATCTTATTGATAAACTCAAGCTCCTTATCAAGCGAAAAAAACAATTTACATTTTGTGATGTTTGAATTATCCATAATATCAGCCCTCCAAAAGCTCTTCGCCGTTTTTTACAAGCTCTTTGAGCCTGTTAAGCTCCGCGTTCAACACGCTTCGCCCGTCCTCTGTGATGATGTATTCCTTTTTGGACGGATCGCTTTTGTACTCCGCGATAAAGCCCTTTGAGAGCAGGGTATTTATAGCTCCGTACAGCGTGCCTGCGCCGATATTCAACCTTCCGTTTGTCAGCTTTTTCACGTTCTGCATAATACCGTAGCCGTGCATTGGCGTAAGCAGTGACAGCAGAACATAATATACAGGCTCGGTCAGTGCGTTATGCTTTGACATAAGTTCACCTCTGTTATCGTTCTCCGATATATCATTTGCTGTTATATCGTTATCCGATAT
>OMYD01000109.1 GCA_900315195.1 uncultured Eubacteriales bacterium
AATTATATGATACAAACGAGGCTCTGGACACCGTTATCAAAACAGCCACAGCTAAGTTTGATGAAACCGTTGAGCTTCATGTAAAGCTCGGCGTTGACGGCCGTCACGCAGACCAGCAGGTTCGCGGCGCGGTTGTACTTCCCAACGGAACCGGTAAAAATGTCCGCGTACTTGCTATCTGCAAGGGCGGCAACCAGGATCTCGCCAAGGAAGCAGGCGCTGATTACGTAGGCGCTGAGGACATGACTCAGAAGATCCAGCAGGAAAACTGGATGGACTTCGACGTTCTTATCACCACTCCCGACTGCATGGGTCTGGTAGGACGTCTCGGCCGTATCCTCGGTCCGCGCGGTCTTATGCCTAACCCCAAGGCCGGTACCGTTACTCCCGATATCGCCAAGGCTATCAAGGAAGCCAAGGCAGGTAAGATCGAGTACCGTCTTGACAAAACAAACATCATTCACTGCCCCATCGGCAAGGTATCCTTCGGCACCGACAAGCTCGCCGAGAACCTTGACACACTGATGGAAGCCATCGTTAAGGCTAAGCCAGCGGCGGCAAAGGGTCAGTATGTTCGTTCAATAGCTGTTGCTTCAACAATGGGTCCCAGCGTAAGAATGAACCCCACCAAGTTTGGTGCTTAATCGGTAAACCGATTAATTTCCATATATGCAGTTCTAAAGACAGTAGGTGCAATGCGTAAAAGGGAAACCTTGCCTGCCGAGGAAAGTGCAATTACAGTTAATGTAAATGTCCACTGTCCGAGGTATGCGCTTCGGACAGTGTTTTGTTTTATTATGATTGTGCCGCACTTTTGTCCCGTCAAATATCAGGCGGGGCCGGATAAAACGTCACGTTTTAGGCTGCGAAATAAAAAATATTATTTCGGAGGTGAAATTTTTTGCCAAGTCAGAGTGTTTTAGAGCAAAAGAAAGCAATCGTTGCAGAGCTTTCCGAAAGACTTAAAAACTCCGTTACAGGTCTTGTTGTCGAGTACAAGGGTATCAACACCGAGGACGACACCAAGCTGAGAAAGGAGCTGCGTGAAAACGACGTAAAGTACACCGTTGTTAAGAACACGCTCCTCGCTCGCGCATGTGACGAAGTAGGTCTTGAGGATTTAAAGCCCGTGCTTGAGGGCACCACAGCTCTTGCTACAAGCGACAGCGAGTATGCTGCCGCGGCTCGTATCCTCTGCAAATACGCAAAGGATCACGAAAACTTTAAGGTAAAGTCAGGTTATCTTGACGGCGCTGTTGTGGATATGGACACCATCACAGCTCTTTCCAAGCTCCCGACCAGAGACGTTCTTCTCGCGAACGTTCTCGGCGCGTTCCAGGCTCCCATTGCGGCGTTTGCGCGCGTTATGCAGGCTGTTGTTGACGAGGGCGGTTTTGACGCCTGCCTCGCTAAGAAAGCCGGCGAAGAAGCTCCTGCCGAGGAGGCAGCTCCCGCTGAGGAAGCAGCTCCCGCAGAGGCCCCCGCAGAAGCATAAGCTTTTGCAAATCTATTAATTTAAACATTACTAATTTATTGGAGGTAAATAACAATGGCATCTGAGAAAATTACTGCTATTATTGAAGAATTAAAAGGCCTCACAGTTCTCGAGCTCTCTGAGCTGGTTCACGCTGTAGAGGATGAGTTTGGTGTATCCGCTGCTGCTGCTGTTGCAGTTGCAGGTCCCGCTGCTGACGCTCCCGCTGCTGCTGAGCAGACTGAGTTCGACGTAATCCTGAAGAGCGCAGGCGGCAACAAGATCGCTGTTATCAAGGCTGTTCGTGAGATCACAGGTCTTGGTCTGAAGGAAGCTAAGGCTCTCGTTGAGGCTATGAAGGAGAAGCTCGAAGGCGCAGGCGCTGAGGTAGAGCTCAAGTAATTCGGAATTCGGAATTAAGAATTCGGAATTATGCTTTAATAAAAGCTGATAAAGTTATAGGGACGTGTGAGTTTTTCACACGTCCCTTTATGATTTAGTATAAGTTTACCGATAATGACAGTCTTCCCCTGAGGGGAAGACTGTCATGTGACGCGACGGACAGTACGCGAATCAGACGTTTGCATTATACAATAATTCCCAACTCGCGAGTTAAGTTGCGCCGTTATGCCGAGCTTTACAAATAAACCTACTTTTCCATAGGCGCGTCGGATGGAACGTCACGTTCCCGCATTCAGAATTCATAATTAAATTACAAAGCCTCCGTTTACTCCGAGAATCTGTCCCGTTATAAAGTCTGCCTTATCGCCGCAGAGGAAAAGCGCAGCCTCGGCTATATCCTCGGGCGTACCCAGGCGGTTGAGCGGGGTTTCCTCTTTCAGCTCATTAAGCGTCTGCTCGTCAAAGCCCTTCATCATATCGGTCATAACTACGCCCGGGGCTATACAGTTGACGCGGACGCCCGACAGTCCCACTTCCTTAGCCAATGCCTTTGTAAGACCTATTACGCCCGCTTTTGCCGCGCTGTAGTGAACCTCGCAGGACGCGCCCGTTTGTCCCCACATGGAGCTGATATTCAGTATTGCGCCCCTGTGCGCGGGAAGCATGTACCTTTTAAGCGCTTCGCGGCAGCAGTAGAACGTGCCGTCAAGGTTTACGCCGCGCATATTTTTCCATTCGCTGTCGGTAATATCCGTAAACAGCTTTTGCTGAGCGACACCCGCGTTGTTTATCAGGACGTCGACTTTTTCTTTGGAGCTGTCGATCTCATCAAACATTTCGCGCACGGATGAGGCATCAGAAACGTCGCAGTACACAGCACGCGCGTTTGTGCCGTATTCATTTTTTATTTCCTCACAAAGCAGCTCGGCGCGCTGTTTTCCGTTGTGATAATTGATAATAACGTCAAAGCCGTTTTGCGCAAAAACGCGGCAAATAGCAGAGCCTATTCCGCCTGCTCCGCCCGTAACGAGAACTGTCATTTTAAAAACCTCCGACTGATACTAAAGGTATAAACCTTTATTCGCACTAAAAGTATAACATAAATTCGCGGAAAATAAAAGGGGGCAAAAAGAAAACGCCCTTTACAGAGCGTTACTTAATGAGATCTACAATTTCGTCAATCAAATCGGCTACGCGGTTCTGCTGTTCGGCATTCAGCTCGCTGAGCGATTTTTGGATTTTATACGCGGTATCGGAGATGTTGTCCATGTCGCCGTCGATGTCGATCAGCTTGTAAACCGGAATGCCCAAGGCTTTTGCAAGTCTGTAAAGCGTGTCAATGGTGGGGCACTTTTCACCGCGCTCGAGTTTGCTTATATAAGCGGGATGAATGCCCGATTCCAGCGCAAGGTGCTCCTGGCTTACATCTTTTTGAATTCTGTATTTGCGGATATTTGCCCCTATTAGTCTTGATAATGATGCTCTATCCATATTCATTCCTGCCTATCACATTTGTTAATTATATATTAAAGGAAATATGATTTTTCTTCAATCAACTATAGTAACGAAATGTAGACCAAAGGTACAGCGTTTATGCGGCCTACGATTTATAAGAATAATAGAAGATACTATAAGTATATTATAATTGTTGTTTCATAATTGTGAATAAATATTCATAAAGCAGCGGCGCAGACGATTTTAAAGGTCTGCGCCGATTGTAGTGCGGAAATTTACTTTTTCTTAAAGCCGTCCTTTAGCGACACACTGCGGTTGAATACAAGGTGCTCGGGCGAGCTGTCCCTGTTGTCGACGCAGAAGTAGCCGATTCTCATGAACTGGAAGCTTTTGGGAGCCGCTGCCGACTCAAGGCTTTTTTCAACCTTGCAGTTTTGCAGTATATCAAGCGAATGGGGATTGATAAAATCGAGGAAGTCCTTGTCGCCGGTATCGGGGTCGGGAACGGTAAAGAGGTTGTCGTACAGGCGAACCTCGGCGTCGGCGCAGTTGTTTACGTCGACCCAGTGGATAGTGCCGCGCACCTTTCTGCCGTCGGGGGTATTTCCGCCGCGGGTGTCCGGGTCGTATTCGGCGTAAACCTCAACAACGTTGCCGTCGTCGCCTTTTTTGCAGCCTGTGCATTTAACGATATACGCGGATTTAAGGCGCACCTCGTTGCCGGGATAGAGGCGCTGGTACTTCTTGATGGG
>OMYD01000087.1 GCA_900315195.1 uncultured Eubacteriales bacterium
GTACGTTGACGGCGTACCATTGGCGCGGCAGGAGAAGATATGGCTGCGCGACGGCTTTGACCTTTCAAGAGCAACGATGGCAAACTGGATGATCAAGGTTGCTGAGAAATGGCTTAAGCCGCTCTACAAGCTGATGAAAAAGCAGCTTCTCGCGGGCAGCGTCGTCTATGCCGACGAAACTGTGGTACAGGTGCTCAAAGAAGATGGCAAAACGCCGCAGTCGGACTCGAGAATGTGGGTGTACGGCTCAGATATCCGTTCAGGAAAGGCGATACGCATCTTTGAGTATCAGCCGGACAGAACCGGAGAGCGCCCCAAGCGGTTTTTGAGCAGCTTTAAAGGGTATCTCGTGACCGACGGCTACACCGCGTACAACGCTGTTGAAAACGTCACTCGCTGCGGCTGTTGGGCGCATATGCGCAGGGCATGGCGAGACGCGATGCCAAAGGGCGCGACAACGCAGAACTCCAAAGCGGCGGTTGGTTACAATTATTGCAACAAGCTGTTTGCTCTGGAGAAAAAATGGAAAACTCAAACAAACGCCGAGAGGTTGAAAAGCAGACAGTATAAATCTGAGAAGATTGTCGATGAATACTACCTCTGGGTGCGATCGCTCGACCCTGTTATCGGCAGCAAGCTGGAGGACGCGGTAAATTATGCCTTGAACCAAGAGCAGTATCTGCGAGCGTTTTTGAAAAACGGCGAGGTTGAAATTTCCAACAACTTTGCCGAGAACGCAATCCGACCGTTTGTTATCGGGCGAAAAAACTGGCTGTTCTCCGACACCGTCAAAGGTGCCAAATCCAGCGCGATCATTTACAGTCTGATCGAAACAGCAAAAGCAAACGGTATAGAACCGTACACCTATCTTAACCTCATCCTGACAGATATGCAGTACATGGGCAGACCGTTTTCAAATGAAGAATTGGAAAGCTTCATGCCCTGGAGCGAGGAAATCAAAGAATCCATTGCAACGAGAACCAAACCGGCATCATCAACAGAAGAATAAGGTTTTTGCATAATCAAGCCCTCAGTGTTTTGCCGAGGGCTTGCGTTTTGGGTGATGGGGTGGTTGTTGAGCGGTTACCCTTTTTCTATTGCAATAGAGTAAAGATTTGTAGATAAATCCATTCTCGTTCTTTGCAAACCTTACCCTGCTCTTCCTGCTGTCAAACTCCGCCTCATTCTGCTTTGCCGCTGAGCCTGCTTATTGATAATTAAACAAGCAACCGCCGTCGGAATTATCCAAACGGCGGTATACTATTTAAAAAATAATTATATTGAGGGAATTGAAATAGCTTTTATCGGGTAGTTGTCAACCGCAAAGGTGTCCTTGCTTTCCAATTGAATTGGAATAGCTGTTTTTCTTGAGCCTATTTCCTCCTTGCCCTGCTTAAACGCTCTTTGAATCAGGCTGTCCTTATTCTCTGACATATCGCTCCACTTGCCGTCGGTGTAAATAAAGCTTTCACCTTTATTAATTATACCGCGCACCTTCAGTCCTGTTGAAAACTCGGTGGAATAGGGAAAAATCTCTGTATAGGCAGTGCCGCTGTCCGTCTTGCGCTTCATTGTGAGCACAACAGAGTACTTTTCGCCCTTTTTAAGTGAATACTGCTCTTTAAGGTCAATTTTATAGAAGCCCTTTGAATCATGGGTGTTGACTCCCTTTTCAAGCAGGGTGCCTGACGCCGGATTGCCTTCTTTTACATCTTTATAAACCTCAAAGCTTACCTCTGTGTTTGGCAGGGCTGTTGAGTAGGCGATTTGAAACAGGTTCTCATCCTCCTCGGCGTCAAACACATTAGCCGTCTTGGTCTCACCCTCGTAATCCGTACTGCCGTACCACTGAGTTATCATCAAATCGTACTGATCGTAATTAAGTGCAGAGTAGTTATCCGATTTAGCGTCAAATACATAGCTTAGCGCAGGCGTAAGGTTGTGGTCGTAATAAGAAAGATACAGATAACCGTCGTCGGGATCTTTGTCCATATTCGCAAGTCCCCAGCTGTTCTTGATAATAAACGCGCCGTCAGCCTGAGGTGTGGTACCCTCAATCGCTTTGCCGGATTTATCTTTCATTGTAAAATTGTCCTTGCTGTATGTGTCGTCATATCCGACAATAATAACGGCATGATCCGCGATAGCGACTTCACCGTCGTACGCTACCTTTTTTGTTTTATTAAAACCCATTTGATTAGCTCTGAGCGCAATGGTTACACCGTGCCCTTTGCAAAGTTCAGTCTTAATCGATTTAAGACCATCTTCATTAAACGAATATTTACCGTCCGCGTCAATATTGGCAGGGCTTGGGATCTGAACGGCACTTTTCAAAAACGCGCTTACGGGAGCATTGTGGTACTTGGCGTTAAGCGGAAGTGACCATTCCCCCTCCCAGAGGTCGTCGTAAGCATAGGGAGTCTCCCCTTTAACGGTGACGCTCTCATCAACAGGCCCAAAACCGGATTCAAACAGAGTGGTATTGCCTATAAACTCTCCTCCGGTAATAAAAGCGGCACGGGGATTGTTCTTTTCAACCTCGCTGATATCAAAGCCTTCGCCGACCTGAGAGGCGCGGACTCTGCCCTTTACAACGTCGTCTTTGGTTATTCCGTGAAATACATACCATGAGATATATTTCTCGGAGAAATTAACCTGATCATTCTCTTTGCCCGCGGGAACACCCATATTATTTGCAAAAAGATATGAAATCTCGGCTGCGCCTGCCTGAGCGAAGGTCCAGCAATCACCGAAAAGCTGACTTTTTATGGGAGTAACATAATTTTTGCCGTTATAGTTTCTTAAATCAAGCTTTTCAGGCGGATTTGAGGGGTCGATTTCGACAGCCTCAGTTGTCTTAACCTCAGATTCGGAACTTTCAGCCTTTGAGGATGAGCTTCCTTCCGAAGAGCAAGCAGCTGCTGAGCAAAGCATCACTGCCGAAAGAATAATAGATATAGTCCTTTTCATCATCAAATCCTCCTTTTGCGGGCGGTTAAAACGGCCCTAAATTACGTTTTAATCACCAATCGCCTTGTCAAAAATCTCTTTGGCGTTTTCCATCAGTAACTTCACCGCGCGTGTACCGCATTTATCGGAGATCGTTTTCAGAGCCTCCGCAAAACAATCGGGCGGATTATGGACCATTGAATGTGTATCGCTTCCGATAATATCAATAAGCCCTCTGTCAATAAGCTTAAGCATTTTGCGTTTTTTAAAAAACGGCGTATTCTGGGTATAGCAGGAAATATTCGTCTGAATAACAACGCCTATGTCTTTTAAATCGGCTATTTTGTCGGGATGATCAATCAGATAGTGATAGCGTTCAACATGAGGGATCACGGGAATAAGCCCGTGGTTCTGAATAAGAACATAAAAGTTCTTCATGGTCTTTTCCGAAAAAGATGAGGTATAGGCGAATTCTGTCAGAATATATCTTGAATTGCCGTATGTTAAGCCGGAAAGGTCGCTGTTGTTGAACAGATAGTCCGTAACATACACCTCACAGCCGAGCACAACATTAATATCCTCGGGTATATAAGGCAGGAATTTCTCAAAAGCGTGCTGCCTTTTATTGAGATACTTAATGTAGCTCATCTCGTTTGTGTAAAAGTGCGGTGTAAGGCAGATATTTGTTATCCCCTGTTTTTTTAATTTTTCAATAAGCTCCAGAGCAACCTTCACATCTTTGGCGCCGTCGTCAAAGTCGGGAAGGATATGGGAGTGCATGTCATAAAGCTCCATAATTCACCTTAAAGCTGCGCGCAGACGAGGTCACCCATCTCCTCACAGCTTACCTTCTTCATGCCTTCTTCGTAAATATCGGGTGTGCGGCTTGTCTCAAGAACACGCGCTACGGCGCTCTCGATAGCGTCGGCTGCCTCTGGTTGACCCAGAGAGTAGCGCAGCATCATCGAAACGGAAAGGATTGTAGCAAGCGGGTTTGCTATATTCTGACCAGCAATGTCGGGAGCCGAGCCGTGAATAGGCTCATAGAGTCCCAGTTTTCCGCCTGAGAGACTTGCCGATGCGAGCATTCCGATTGAGCCGGCTATCATAGACGCCTCGTCAGACAGAATGTCGCCGAAAATGTTTGAGGTCACGATAACGTCAAACTGCTTTGGATTGCGCACAAGCTGCATTGCGCAGTTGTCAACATACATATGGTTGAGCTCAACCTCGGGATAATCCTTGCTTACGCGGATAACGGTTTCTCTCCACAGGCGCGAGGACTCGAGAACGTTAGCCTTGTCAACGCTTGTAACGCGCTTGTTTCTCTTCATAGCCATATCAAAGGCTACGCGCGCGATACGCTCGATTTCAGGGACGGTGTACTGCTCGGTGTCCCACGCGGCAGGCTGACCGTCAACCTCTTTTCTTCCTCTCTCGCCGAAGTAGATTCCGCCGGTAAGCTCGCGGACGATAAGAATATCCATGTTATCGCCGATGATTTCATCCTTTATTGGAGAAGCGCTCTTTAAAGGACCGAAGATAACCGACGGGCGAAGGTTTGCAAACAGTCCCAAAGCACCGCGGATACCAAGAAGTCCCGCCTCTGGACGATTGTTACCGGGCTGGTTGTCCCACTTGGGGCCGCCGACGGCTCCGAGCATCACGCTGTCGCTTGCCTTACATTTCGCGATGGTCTCCTCGGGAAGCGGAACGCCCGTAGCGTCAATAGCGCAGCCGCCCAAAAGGGCCTCGTCATAGGTTACGGTAAAGCCGAACTTCTCAGCCGCCCTGTCAAGAACCTTAACGGCCTGATTTACAATTTCGGGACCGATACCGTCGCCTTTTAATAATGTAATTTTATAGTTGTTCATTTTAAATTACTCCTTCTGAGATTAGTTGTTAGGTAAACACTGATTTAAAGCATCATTTCGCATTTTAATATGATGTCAAGTCGAAAAAATGGAAAAACGCACTTTAAATCAATGAATTGTTGAATAAATGTTGAATTATTCCCGATTTTAGGCGCACTACGCCCTTAGTCGGCAAACCTCGGCTTTTTGAG
>OMYD01000028.1 GCA_900315195.1 uncultured Eubacteriales bacterium
TACTTAGTTCATTAAAAAAATCCTGTCGAAGTATCGGCAGGATTTTAATTTATTTGTAAATATAATCAACAACACTGTTTACCTTTTGCGCCGGTTTATCTTTTTGAAAGTCTTAAATATTTAAAAATAAATAACCCTGCTGACAGTACAAATGTGCCGCAAAGAAAAATTATTATCCATAAGCCCTCAAGTTTGGTGTAAATCGCAAGAAACAGAGCGGAATTAATTGTTAGGAAAAACAGCTTCATAACATCAAAGTGAGTCTGAAGCAGGGCGTAAGCCAGGGTAACAATACAAATAAGCCCTGTAGCTTTATAGCAGAAGATATTCAGGATAAAAAAGCCAACACAGAATAATATAAGCAGCATGCGCATTGTAGGTTTCTCAAGCAGTTTATCGTTATCAAAGTTATGATAATCGTCAAACAGCTTTACAATAAAAGCAAGCAGTGTAAAAATAGGGAGCAGCTCATAGCGGATACCGCGTGTAAGAAGACTGATCAGCGCGGCAAAAGCAAGCGCAATTCCTATAAAGTAAGAGTATTTCAGAAAGTACTTCATTATTTCATATCCTTATTATATATTTATCCCAAACAGCTTTACAGCGTTTTTATACATTAAGTTATTGTAGTCTGATTCGGATATAAGCTCTTTAAGCTCGTTAAAATATTGCTGATACAGCGAGCGGTCGCCCTTTTGATTATGAAGCAGGGTGTCAGGGCCGTCAATGGGGTTGTCTGTTCCAAACAGCATTTTTTCGCTTCCGTAGCGGCGGATTGCCTCAACGGTTGTTTTGAGCGGTACCCAAGTTGTGTCGCCGTAAAGGTTTGGCAGCTTTCCCAACAGGTCAAGCGCTTTGGAGTTATCTGTGCCCAAGTCCATATGAACCATTATAAAGCTAAGTTCGGGATGGCGCTTTGCGGCGTTATACAGATGCTCGGACATAGCCTCCTCACAGCCGCCGGTGTGTGATTCTATCGGCAAATTAAACTCTGCCGCAAGACGGTAAACGGTTTCCATACGCTCGTTGTCCGGTGCAACATGCGCGTGAAACGGATGAATTTTTAAGCCGTAAATAATGTCGCGGTTTTCTTTAAGCAGGGATTTAAACTCATCATCAGGAAGCTCACCGTAAATCCGCAACCAAGGCAGTACGCCAAGCTTATCCGGAGCTTTGCGCGCTTCTTCAATTGTTTCTTTTAGAAGCTCATTCTGAGGTTTGCAGAATGAAGGCGGTACATGTTTTCCCTCATGATCAAACTCGGCGCCCTCAATATTGCTGATAAGCGTAAAGTCAATCCCGTAACGTTCCATAGAATAAAGAACCTGTTCGGTTGTCATATCAAACGGGGGAAGCTTGCCGATATGCGCGTGGGAATCAATTATCATACTATCACCTTACTGTCTGTTTGCATTTTTATATATTATAACAAATAATAAAAATTATGTCTATAATATTGTCGAAAAATATGGTTTTTAGTTGATGTTTGTCTTGATAAGCACGAAAAACAAACGGCTCGGAACAATTTGCTCCAAGCCGTCGCGGTATTAATTATTCAGAAACATGTGTAAAAAGCTCTTGAACTCATGTGCCCACGCGGATTCATTGTGGGGCTGCTCTGGTTTTATTACAAGCTTAAGCTGTTCGTTGGGGTAGCATTCACGGAGTATTCCGTGAACCGCCTGAGTGCAACCGCTCAACGCGGCCTCCTGTTCGCCCGCTCCGCCGGCGTAAAGGTAAAGAAACGGTTTGTCATCCTTGATAGCGGTGTGGATCCAGCTGGTTAATTCATCCGGATAGTAAACGAGAAAAACAGGAGAGAAGCAGCCGCCAAAGCTGAATATCTCCGGGTGACTCATTACCGTGAAGAAAGACTGAAGTCCGCCCGAGGAACTTCCGCAAAAAGCGGTGTTCTGTCTGCCTTTTTTTACCGGGAACTGAGACTCCACAGCGGACAAACGAAATCAAAGAACTCGCTTCATTCTTCGAGGGCCTGTCCGGACCGATCATCACCTTCGACGAAAGCTACGTCCGCAGACTGTTCAGCCGGATCACGATCTTCGATGACAAGGTGGTATTTGCCTTCAAGGACGGGAAGGAAGTCACGATAAAGGAATAAAGCCCATAGATACAGAAACACCTCCGAGCCGTTATGGTTCAGAGGTGTTTTTTGCTAATGTTCGCTCTCCGCCGCCGCTGATGGCAGTGTGGGTGCCTTGTTGCGTCTATAAAAAATGCCCTATTTCTCGTTTACCGCAATCCAGATTTCTCCGGAATAGTTTGGATCATCCGTTTTGTCGGACGGGTAGACTTCGATTTCTACGCCAGAAGCATACTCGTACCGGTCGCTACTCGAAAAGAACTCGCTGACGATCTTCCTATACGTTTCAATAAAGGTTTCAGGCATCTTACCCTTGAACGGAAATACTGCGTAGGTGAACTCCGGAAGCTCAATGACCTCAAGTCCATCATTCACTGGCGCTCCATTGTACTCAGCACCAATTCCATACGGGAACAAATCTCCTTCCGTTTCGAGCGAGAAGCAGATCCCAAGCAGACCGGCAAGCCTTGGCCTTTCAGGAATGTAGCTGCAGATCTTCTGCATCGTCCCGTCCTGACTGCATTTCGCCCAAAAGCCCGTAATATCCGGTGTACCAGCGCCGGTCTCAGGTTTGTGGACACGCTCTCTCTTACAGATGACCTTGATTGCACCCGGTTTCTCAATTCGATAATCCATTTCATTTCCTCCTGTCAGAATAAGTTTTACAGACAGTTTTGAAAAGGATTTGACAGTACCGCCATTTCTGGCTTCGGTAGGAGTAATGCCGTGAAACCGCGAAAAGGCACGCGTAAAACTCTCTGGTGTTTCATATCCGTATTTGAGGGCAATATCGATCACTTTGTCATCGCTGTTTAGCAGTTCATCTGCCGCAAGCGAAAGACGCCTCATCCGGATATAATCACCCAGTGTAAATCCGCACATGATACTGAATACCCTCTGAAAATGAAACGAGGACGAATAGGCCTCCTTCGCCACTGCATCATAGTCGATTTCTTCAGTAATATGCGATTCCGTGTAGTCGATTGCTCTCTGTATGCCTTTGATCCAGTCCAAATCCAATTCCTCCTGTCTTGTGTCCTAATTCTAACAGGAATAAGTAGTCATCTTCTTGACTCTGAATGCTGAGTAGTGTCAGTTTTGATTTATACATGAATTGGCTCCCCGCCGCAGCTGATGGCAGTGTGGGTGCCGTGTGGTATCCTTACATGTTCAAAACAGATTCAACGCACAAGTCCAAAGCATAATTGATAGAGTCCCCGCCCCAATTACGCTCATCATAGTGCTCCGCATCAGCAAGAGTGTCTGCCGTAAATAACAGTTCTCCCCAAACTGCGCCCCGAATTTCGGCGCATGCAGCCAAAGCAGCACATTCCATTTCTACGACAGAGCAGCCTTCGCTTTTTCTGTAGTCTACTTTTTCTCGTGTTTCCCTGAAAAAGCCGTCAGTTGACCAAGTGGTCACTTCTGTATAGCTTAGATGGTGTTTTTTTAATGCTTTTTCTATTGCGCTTCTTGCATCTTTTGAGATATCTACAAATCTTGAAGCAGGCAGATAATGGTAGGACGTTCCTTCATCTCTCATTGCCTTATTCGGAACTAAAAATGTGTTCTCTTCCATATTTTCAAGCACTCCGCAAGACCCGCCGCTGATGATTTTTCGAACTCCGTAAGAAATCAACCAGTCCAAGATTTGTGTTGCAGCAGGAGCGCCGACGGGAGCCTGTACAAGACAGATCTTTTGACCGTCGACCTCAAGTTCGTAGATGGGATATCCTTTTGTTATGGATATAAATTCAGTAACTACAGCTGCATTGTGTGCTTTGGCATATCGGTCCACAGCATCGCCTAAAAAAGCAAACACAGCTTTTTCGGGCAGTTTTATGTCAATGTGTTCATGATCCGGCATGATAACAGCATTGGGATCAGTATCATATTCTAAAATCGGGATTTCATTCTTATTAATGCTCATCCATTTTCTCCTTTTTTAGCTCGGACATCGAAACTACAGTTACAGTCCCATTTGACAACAGACCGGGAGTCTCAACCTCTCGAAAAGGACCAAATGACAACAATCCGATAGTCTCAATCTTACATTTTTGCCGTTGATAGCGAAAGTAGAGTTACAGCAACAGATTTTCTCGGTTTTACTCTCTCAGTCTGTGGAAACATATCTACGCTCTCAAAATCGTTCGAATCCCGCAAATGTCCTGATTTCAAGCCATTTTCCCGCTATCGTCCTCATTTTCTTGACAGCAGAACGACGGTCTCGACATGCTGTGTATGAGGGAACATATCTACCGGCTGGATTTTCTTAACTCTATAATCGCTGTTTTTGCGAAGATAATCCAAATCGCGCGCTAAGGTTTCAGGGTTACAGCTGACGTACACAACGGTTTTAGGAGACATCTTTATCAATGATGACAAAAACTGCTCGCTGCTGCCCGCTCGTGGAGGATCCATCATAACAATATCGGGCTTTTTATCTTCCTCGGCGACCGACTCCATGAACTCGCCGGCGTCGCCCTTAAAAAATCGAATATTGTTAAGCTGATTCGCTTTCGCGTTCTGAATAGCGTCGCGCACCGCGTCCCCGTTAAGCTCAACGCCAACGACCTGACCGGCGCCGTGTTTTGCGGCGATTATTCCGATTGTGCCAACGCCGCAGTATGTGTCGAGCACGGTATCACTGCCCTTTAAGCCCGCAAATTCAATAGCCTTGCCGTACAGAATCTCGGTTTGCGCGGGGTTTATCTGATAAAAGCTTTTGGGCGAAATTCTGAATCGGCAGGAGCACAGCTCGTCCTCGATATAACCCTTGCCGTAAAGCACAATCTGTCTGTCGCCCAGAACCAGATTTGTTTTGAATGGGTTAATATTCTGAACAACCGTGATAATCTGCGGGAACTTTTCACGCAGAGCTTTTACAAAATTATTCTTTGAAGGAAATATAGGCGTTCCTGTTACGAGTACGACCATAACCTGATTTGTCGAAAAGCCGCGCTTTACAAGTACATGACGCAAAAAGCCCTTACGCGTGTCTTCGTTGTAGGTAGTCAAGCGGAATGAAGGCAGCATTTTGCGGATCGCGACAATTATTTCGTCGGCGAGCCTGTCCTCAATCTGGCAGTCATCGACACTTACAATTCTGTGTGTACCCGACTGGTAAACGCCGGAATGAATTTTACCTTTGCGGTCGGTGAAAAACGCCGCCTGAACCTTGTTTCGGTAGTAGTAGGGATTCTCCATTCCGATAATCGGCTCAACTCTGCCAAAGCTTTTTAACAGCTTTACAACCTTGTTTTGCTTAAAGCGAAGCTGTTCCTCATATGTTAGATTCTGAAGCTGACAGCCGCCGCACTTCTTGTAAACGGGGCAGCTTCCGTTTTTAATATTCTGTTTGCTCTGTGACATATAAAACCTCTCGAGTTTTGATAGTTCCATTATAACTGCCGATATAAAAAAGCGCAAGAAGCATTTGCGTTTTTTAACCAAATAATATATAATGGTCTTGAGTAATAAGGGGCTTAAAAAATGAAACACAAAATTTTGATTATTGTTGCCGCGTTGATTTTCGCGGCGGGGGTTGTCGGCAGTATAATGGTGCTGAATTCCCCCAAAAAAAAGACAGTAAATATTAAAAGCAGGGGAAAGGTGCTTTACACCCTTGACCTCGAAAGCGAAAAAGACCGCACCTTTGACGTTAAAACCGACGGCGGCGTAAATACAATCGAGATAAAGGACGGCAAAATCCGCGTAAAGGAAGCCGACTGTCCCGATAAAACCTGCGTGCGAATGGGTTGGCTTGAAAGCTCGGCTATGCCGATTGTCTGTCTTCCGCACGGGTTGATTATTGAATTTGTCGACGCCGACAGCGGCGTTGACGCGATTGCGGAGTGAGCCTATGGATGTAAAAAGACTGGCGCGGCTCGGAATGCTCACCGCCGCGGCACTGATTATCTTTATTGTTGAGCTGCAAATCCCGAATCCTTTCCCGATACCCGGAATAAAACTGGGGCTTGCGAATATCATCACCGTTTACGCCGTTTATCGCTATAAAGCGTACGAAGTCGCTATGATTGTCGGGGTGAGAATCACCTTAGGCTCGGTTTTCAGCGGCAACATAATGGCGCTGTTTTACAGCGCGTGCGGCAGCCTGTTTTGTCTGCTCGGAATGATTTTCCTTAAAAGAATTATAGAAAAAAAACATATATGGCTTGCGAGCGTATTCGGCGGCTTTCTGCATAATACGGGGCAAATGGCAGCGGCGCTTATCGTTACACAAACAAGTTCGCTGCTGCTTTACTATCCCTTTTTGGTAGTATCAGGCTGCCTTGCGGGACTTTTTACGGGGCTGTGCGCGCAAATGATTTTACCGCGACTTAAAGGGCTTTGAAAAAATGCATATAAATCAACTCAAAAACCAAATAATCTTTTAACCGAAAACGCATTGACAAAACCGGAAAAATCGCATATACTACTTTACAAAGACAGCAAAGGCGCTGCGGAAGTATCCCGTAGTGCCTGTTTTTCTGTACGTTTCACAAAAAAATCGACAGGAGATTGTTAATTATGTCAAAGGTACCGGAAATGTTCGGCAGCAATGTTTTTAATGACAAAAAAATGCAGGAAAGATTGCCAAAATCAACATATAAGGCACTGAAAAAGACAATCAGCGACGGCGAGCCGCTGGATATCAGCGTCGCTAATGTTGTTGCCGCGGCAATGAAGGACTGGGCTATTGAGATGGGCTGCACTCACTACACCCATTGGTTCCAGCCTATGACAGGCGTTACCGCCGAAAAGCACGACAGCTTTATCGCCCCTAACGGCGAGGATCAGGTTATTATGGAATTCTCGGGCAAGGAGCTAATAAAGGGTGAGCCCGACGCCTCGTCTTTCCCCAGCGGCGGAATTCGCGCAACATTTGAAGCGCGCGGCTATACAACATGGGACCCCACTTCACCCGCCTTTGTAAAGGACGGTTCGCTTTACATTCCTACAGCGTTCTGTTCTTATACCGGCGAGGTTCTAGACAAAAAGACTCCATTGCTCCGCTCAATGGAAAGACTGAGCAGCGAGGCTGTTAAGATTCTTCACCTTTTGGGCAAAACCGATGTTACCCGCGTTATTACCACAGTCGGACCCGAGCAGGAGTATTTCCTTATTGACAAGGACCTTTACGAGCAGCGCGAGGATTTAAAGCTTACGGGCAGAACCCTTTTCGGAGCAAAGGCGCCTAAGGGTCAGGAGCTTGACGATCACTATTTCGGTTCAATAAAGACACGCGTAGCGGCTTATATGAAGGATCTCGACGAGGAGCTCTGGAAGCTCGGCGTTCTCGCAAAGACCAAGCACAACGAAGTAGCTCCCTCTCAGCATGAGCTCGCTCCGATTTTTACCACATCCAACATCGCTAACGACCACAATGAGCTGATGATGGAGATTATGAAAAAAACAGCGGAGAAGCACAACCTTGTTTGTCTGCTGCATGAAAAACCCTTCGCGGGCGTTAACGGTTCGGGTAAGCACAACAACTGGTCGCTTTCTACCAATACCGGCGAAAACCTGCTTTCCCCGGGTAAGCACCCCGAAACAAACTATCAGTTCCAGCTGTTTTTGGCGGCTGTTGTAAAGGCAGTTGACGAGTATCAGGATTTGCTCCGCGCAACCGTAGCTTCCGCGGGCAACGACCACCGTCTCGGCGCTCACGAGGCTCCGCCCGCTATTATTTCAATGTATCTCGGCGACGACCTCGGCGCGCTTGTCGATTCAATTATCAACGGCGAGCAATATATAAGCCACGGCAAGGAAAAGATGGAAACAGGCGTTGACGTTCTCGCGGATTTCAAAAAGGATACCTCGGACCGCAACCGCACATCGCCGTTCGCGTTTACGGGCAATAAGTTTGAGTTCCGCGCCCTCGGCTCGGCTCTCAACATCGGCTGTCCCAACTACATGCTCAACACTATGGTTGCTGAGCAGCTCAGCCAGTTTTATGTTGAGCTAAAGGGCACCGATGATATCATAGCGGCGGTTAAATCTCTTGTTAAGAATGTATTAAAAGAGCACCAGCGTATTATTTTCAACGGCGACAATTACACCGATGAGTGGGTTGCCGAGGCAAAGAAACGCGGACTGCTTAACCTTAAATCAATGCCAGAGGCGTTCAGCCACTTTATGGACAGAAAGAATGTTGAGCTGTTTGTAAAGAACAAAATCGTCACTGAGGCTGAGTACCGCGCCCGCTTTGAAATCGAGCTTGAAACCTACTGCAAGCAGATTAATATCGAAGCTCTTACAATGATAGACATGGCTAAGAAAAAAATCGCGCCGGCGGTATCGTCATATGTCCGTGAGCTTACCGAAACCGCTCTCGCTAAAAGAGCTCTCTCTGAGTCGATTCCGACCGGTTACGAGGTTAATCTTCTCACAAGCCTTTCAAATAAGCTTGAGTGCTTCGCGACGACTACCGACGAGCTTGAGGACGCCGTTCTGGGAGCCGTTGAGCATAAGAGCGACATTCTTGACCGCGCAAAATATTTCCGTGACGAGGTATTTGCCAAAATGCAGGAGCTGCGCGCAATCGGTGACAGCATGGAAACCGAAACACCCGCGGACTTCTGGCCGTACCCGTCATACAGCGAGCTGCTGTTCAGCGTATAAACTATATTGTAAAAGAGGCCGTTTGGGAGGCGACAGCTTTCCGAACCGACCTCTTTTTCCTGTATTTTGAACACTTTTGCGACTTCGCAGAACCTTTTACTAAATTTTTCTTTTTTCTATAAAGTAAATTACAGCATTAAAAAAACTGGTAGAATAATATGTTGAAAAAAGACTATGCGGCGGTGAGTTTATGAAAAAAACTTTATTGATATCGTCCTCACAGCACAGCAAGGCTTCTTTGGAGCAGCTTCTTAAAGAGGAGGGCTTTGAGCCTGTTACCGTATCATACACCGCCTACAACGCAAAGGATATCGCCGAGCGCGAGGAGTTTGATTTTATCTGCATAAACGCGCCTCTCGCCGATGAAAACGGCATTGAGCTAAGCTGTTACTTTGCCGACACAACAAAGGCGGGCGTTGTTATTATTGTTCCGCAAAAAAACGCCGACGAAATTAACGATATGCTTAATCCGCACGGCGTGCTTGTAATAGCCAAGCCGATTAACAAACATCTTTTCCACCACTACCTTCAGTTTACAGCCTGCTTTCGCACTCGTATTCTCAACATGGAGCGCGAAAATCAGAAACTTAAAACGATGGTTGAGGACATAAAGCTTGTTGACAGGGCAAAGCTTTTGCTTGTTACGTGTCTGAACATGAGCGAGTCTCAGGCGCACCGATACATTGAGAAGCGCGCTATGGATTTGCGCGTCAGCAGGGTAGAGGTTGCCAAGCAGGTTATTCAGACATACCAAAACTGACTTCGCGCGGGAACGTTACGTTCCATTCAATTCTGCCTTTTTAAACGTTATATATAAAAATACGTTTCTGCAACGGCGTAACATGATTTGTGGATCATAAAGTTATTTTATAACTTAACTTTTGATTCGTGTAATGTCTGTGGCGTCAGCCACAAATCAATATTATTAAATTAGCATACTGCGCCTTACGGCGTAATATAAAGGAGAGAAAACATGGACAAGACCGCTTATTTGATTCTTGAAAACGGCACAGTTTTTGAGGGCAAGGCCTTCGGAGCCGAAAAAGAGACCACGGGAGAGCTTGTTTTCACCACCGCGATGACAGGCTATCTTGAGACACTTACCGACCCCAGCTATTTTGGTCAGGTAGTTCTTCAGACATTTCCGCTGATTGGTAACTATGGTGTTATTCCCGCTGATTTTGAGACCGATTCTCCCGAATTGAAGGGGTATATTGTTAGAGAATGGTGCCAAGCTCCTTCCAATTTCCGTTGCGAGGGCGATCTTGACACCTTTTTAAGAGAAAAGGGTGTGCCCGGTATTTACGGTATCGACACCCGCGCGCTCACCAGAATTGTGCGTGAGTACGGCGTTCTCAACTGCAAAATCAAGTACTCATCCGACATTTCGGACGCTGAGCTTGAGGAGCTGAAGAATTACAGGATTGTTGACGCTGTTGAAAGCACCACCTCGCAGGAGATTGAGGTGTTTACCGGCGACAATGATAAATACAATGTAGTGCTGATGGACTTCGGCGCTAAGCACAATATCGGACGCGAGCTTCAGAAACGCAACTGCAAGCTTACCGTTGTGCCCGCTCATACTACTGCCGAGGAGATCATCGCGCTCAATCCCGACGGCATTATGCTGTCAAACGGCCCCGGAGATCCTGCAGAAAACGTAGGAGTTATTGAGGAGCTCAAAAAGCTTACCGAGAAGAAGATTCCGATGTTCGGTATCTGCCTCGGTCACCAGCTTCTCGCGCTCGCTCAGGGCGGCAAGACCGAAAAGCTTCACTACGGTCACCGCGGCGCAAATCAGCCCGCCAAGGAGCTTGCAACGGGACGCGTGTTCATCACATCTCAGAACCACGGCTACGCTGTTGTTTCCGACAGCCTTCCCGAGGGAGCTGTCGTAAGCTTTGTAAACGGCAACGACGGCACCTGCGAGGGCGTTGATTACACCAATATGCCCGCGTTCTCGGTTCAGTTCCATCCCGAAGCCTGCGGAGGTCCGCAGGAAACCTCGTTCCTGTTCGACCGCTTTGTTGCGATGATGGACGAGAATAAAGCAAACGAGCAATAATCTTTTCAAAATATGTTAGGTTGATAATTTGACTATCAACACTCATTCTTCAACTCTGAAATAAAGGATTGATTTTATGCCACTGAAAAAGGACATTAAAAGAGTAATGGTTATCGGCTCAGGCCCGATTGTTATCGGACAGGCTGCCGAGTTCGACTACGCCGGTACACAGGCTTGCCGCGCGCTTAAAGAGGAAGGCCTTGAGGTTATCCTCGTAAACTCCAACCCCGCGACCATCATGACTGACAACGCCATGGCGGACAAGGTTTATATCGAGCCGCTTACGCTTGAAACCGTTAAGCGTATTATCAAAAAGGAGCGCCCCGACAGCCTGCTGTCAACACTTGGCGGCCAGACAGGTCTTACGCTCTCAATGCAGCTTGCCAAGGAGGGCTTTCTCGACGAGTACGGCGTTAAGCTTTTGGGTGCTAACCCCGAGACTATCGACAAAGCTGAGGACAGACAGATGTTCAAGGACACCATGCTGTCAATCGGCGAGCCTGTAATTCCGTCAAAGGTAGTAAACGACGTTCAGTCCGCAATTGATTTTACAAATGAAATCGGATACCCCGTAATTATCCGTCCCGCGTTTACGCTCGGCGGCACAGGCGGCGGTATTGTTTATAACGAGGAAGAGTTAATTGAAATCGCCTCAAACGGTCTTGAGCTTTCTCCGATTACCCAGGTCCTTGTTGAGAAATGTATCTCCGGCTGGAAGGAAATCGAGTTTGAGGTAATGCGCGACAGCGAGGGCAACGTTATCACCATCTGCTCGATGGAAAACTTTGACCCCGTAGGCGTTCACACCGGCGACTCTATCGTTATCGCTCCTACTGTAACCCTCTCCGACAAGGAATATCAGATGCTCAGAAGCGCGGCGCTCAATATTATCTCCGCTCTCAAGGTTGAGGGCGGCTGTAACTGCCAGTTCGCGCTTGATCCCGAGACCTTTGAGTACGCCGTAATCGAGGTAAACCCGCGAGTATCGCGTTCTTCTGCGCTCGCTTCAAAGGCAACGGGTTATCCTATAGCTAAGGTTGCGGCTAAAATCGCTATCGGCTTTACGCTCAGCGAGATCAAGAACGCCGTTACAGGCACTACCTATGCCTGCTTCGAGCCCGCAATCGACTATGTAGTTGTAAAGTTCCCGAAGTGGCCGTTTGACAAATTCGTTTACGCAAAGCGAAACCTCGGCACACAGATGAAGGCGACAGGCGAGGTAATGGCTATCGCGCCCACCTTTGAACAGGCTATTATGAAGGCTGTCCGCGGCGCCGAGATTTCTCACAACACCCTCGACGACAAAGAGTTTGAGGCGATGACAAAGGCTTCTCTCATCGAGCAGCTCAGCGTCTGTGACGACAGAAGAATTTTCTGCCTGTACGAAGCTCTTAAGCGCGGGGTAACCGTTGAGCAGATCCACGAGATTACCATGATTGACGAGTGGTTCCTCTCAAAGCTTAAAAATATCATTAATCTCTCCAACGAGTTAAAGAGCGGCAAGCTCACAAACGAGCTTTATGTCCGCGCCAAGAAAACAGGTTTCCTCGACAAGACTATCGAGGAAATGAGCGGTCAGAAAATCGAGAATCCGCTTCTTCCGGTTTATAAAATGGTTGATACCTGCGCGGCGGAGTTTGAGGCTCAGACGCCTTACTTCTACTCAACCTTCGACAGCGAAAACGAGGCGGCTCAGTTTATCGCTAATAAAAACAGCGACAAAAAGACAATTATCGTATTCGGTTCAGGTCCTATCCGTATCGGTCAGGGTATCGAGTTTGACTACGCTTCCGTTCACTGCGTTTGGGCGCTTAAACAGGCGGGTTTTGACGTTGTAATCGTAAACAACAACCCCGAAACCGTATCCACCGACTTTGACACCGCCGACAGACTTTACTTTGAGCCGCTCACCAACGAGGACGTTATGGGCATTATCAATACCGAGAATCCCTATGGCGTTGTTGTGGCGTTCGGCGGCCAGACCGCTATCAAGCTCACTAAGTTTATGAGCGACAACGGCGTTAACATCCTCGGTACAGGCTATGACGCTATAGACATGGCTGAGGACAGAGAGCGCTTTGACGAGCTTCTTGAAAAGTACCACATCAAGCGTCCTCGTGGCGTAACCGTTATGACTACCGAGGAAGCTCTCGATGTAGCCGACAAAATCGGTTATCCCGTTCTGCTTCGTCCGTCATACGTTCTCGGCGGTCAGAACATGATTATCGCCTTCAACGAGGACGACGTCCGCGAGTACATGGCGATCATCCTCGCTCAGAATATTGAAAACCCGATTCTTATTGATAAATACCTGCAGGGTACCGAAATTGAGGTCGACGCTATCTGCGACGGCGAGGATATCCTGATCCCGGGTATCATGGAGCACGTTGAGCGCGCGGGCGTTCACTCAGGCGACTCTATCGCGGTATATCCCGCTTGGAATATTTCCGACGAAATGACAAAGATCATCGTTGAGAGCTCACGAAACCTCGCAATCGAGCTTAAAACTAAAGGTCTTGTAAATATCCAGTACCTCATTTATGAGAACGAGCTGTATGTTATCGAGGTTAATCCGCGTTCTTCACGTACAATTCCTTATATCTCAAAGGTTACCGGCGTTCCCATGGTAGATTTGGCTACACGCGCAATGCTCGGCGAAAAGCTCAGGAATATGGGTTACGGAACGGGCCTTTACAGAAAAAGCGCTTACATCGCGGTTAAGGTTCCGGTATTCAGCTTTGAAAAGCTTATTAACGTTGATAACCACCTCGGCCCTGAGATGAAGTCCACAGGTGAGGTTCTCGGTATCGCAAGCACACTTGAGGAGGCTCTGTACAAGGGTCTTATCGCCGCGGGTTATAAGATGAAGAAGAACGGCGGCGTGTTTATCACCGTCCGTGATTCCGATAAGGCTGAAATCGGCGAAATCGCTAAGAAGTACGCCGACCTCGGCTTCAAGATTTACGCTACCCACGGCACAGCCGCAGTGCTTGACAAATACGGCATTGAGGCTGTGGCTGTCAAGAAGATTCACGAGAGCGAGTCGGGTCATAACACACTCACTCTTATTGAGTCAGGCAAAATCCAGTATGTAATTTCAACCTCCGCGAAGGGCAGAATACCGTCGCGTGACTCGGTTAAAATCAGAAGAAAAACTGTTGAGCGCAACATTCCTTGCCTTACATCGCTCGATACGGCAAACGCTCTTGCGGACTGCCTCAAGAGCCGTTATTCCCAGCACAGCACAGAGCTTGTTGACATCAACAACATGCGCGAGACCAAGGCTAAGCTACGCTTCACAAAGATGCAGGGAATAGGCAACGACTACATCTACTTCTCAACCTTTGAGCAGTGGATCAACAACCCCGAGGCTCTAGCGGTTCGCCTCAGCGACCGTCACTTCGGCGTAGGCGCTGACGGCGTTATCCTGGTTGCTCCTTCAAAGGTTGCCGACGCTCAGATGAAGATGTACAACCGCGACGGTTCAGAGGGCAAGATGTGCGGCAACGGAATCCGCTGCGTAGGCAAGTTCCTCTATGACCACGGCATGGTTGATTACAACGAGAAGAAAGAGATAACAATCGAAACACTCAGCGGTATCAAGAAGCTAAAGGCTTATACAACCGACGGCGAGGTAACAACACTGCGCGTTGATATGGGCAAGGCTGAACTCAATCCCTCAAGGGTTCCCGTTGCTCTTGACGGTGATAAGGTTGTAAACCGTCTCGTAACAATCGCCGGCAATGAGTACAATATTACCTGCGTGTCTATGGGAAATCCGCACTGTGTTGTATTCCGCGACGATATCGACCGCATTGATATCGAAAAGGTAGGACCAGAGTTTGAGTTCGATCCTATGTTCCCCGAAAGAGTAAATACCGAGTTCGTTACGGTTCTCGACGATCACACCATCAAAATGCGTGTTTGGGAGCGCGGCTCAGGTGAAACATGGGCATGCGGTACAGGCGCTTGCGCCGCCGCAGTAGCAGCCGTTGAAAACGGTTACTGCAAAAAGGGAGAGGACATTAAGGTTAAGCTCATCGGCGGCGACCTTATCATCAACTACACCGATGAAACCGTTTACATGACAGGCAACGCCGAAAAGGTATTTGAGGGCGAAGTTGAAGTCTGATTTTGATTAAATCTTCTATAAAACCATTGACAGGAACGTGTGAAAGCATGTTCCTGTTTATTTTTTTCAGAAACTTGCGTAACGGGAATAATTGTAGTATAATATACACTGAATAATTATGGGGGTGATTGCCTTGGCTGTTCGCGCGGGAGACAGAGTTGAAATGAAAAAGCAGCATCCCTGCGGCTGCAGTGTTTTCTTGGTGCTGCGCGTAGGAATGGATTTTAAGCTGAAATGCGAGCGCTGCGGCCATGAGGTAATGATTCCGCGAGTAAAAGCCGAGAAAAACATCCGAAAGATTCTGGAGTAAGAATATGTTTGAAAAAATTGAAATCTTTGACAAGAGATACAGCGAGCTAAACCGCCGTCTTTATGAGCCTTCGGTCGCTGCTGACCCGGACGAATATCAGAAGATAATGAAAGAAATCAAGTCGATTGAGGAAATCGTCCTGACTTACCGCGACTACAAAAAGGCGCTTAAAACCGAAAGTGACAGCCTTGAGATAATAAATGATAATTCTGATACAGAATTAAAAGAGCTTGCTCAGATGGAGCTTGATGAGGCAAAGGGAAAGATCGAGTCGCTATCGGAGCAGCTTAAAATTCTGCTCTTGCCAAAAGACCCTAATGACGAGCGCAATGTAATAATTGAAATCCGCGGAGGCGCCGGCGGAGAGGAAAGCGCTCTGTTTTCCGCAGTTCTTTTCCGCATGTACTCAATGTACGCGGAGCGCCGCGGATATAAAATCGAGGTTATAAATGCCAACGAAACCGAGCTTGGCGGGTACAAGGAAATTTCGTTTATGATTAACGGCGATGGCGCTTATTCGCGCTTTAAGTATGAAAGCGGCGTTCATCGGGTTCAGCGCGTACCCGAAACAGAGAGCCAGGGACGCGTCCACACCTCCACTACGACGGTAGCGGTACTTCCCGAGGCGGAGGATGTTGAGCTTGAAATCAACCCGGCAGACCTGAAAATCGACACCTTCCGTTCAAGCGGCGCGGGCGGTCAGCACATCAACAAAACCTCCTCTGCAATCCGTATCACTCACATTCCTACGGGTACCGTAGTTGAATGCCAGGATGAGCGCAGTCAGTACAAGAACAAGGACAAAGCGCTAAAGGTGCTCAAGAGCCGTCTGCTTAAAGAGAAACAGGACGCCCAGGCTAATGAAATCGCCGCCGACAGAAAGTCTCAGGTCGGTACAGGCGACCGCAGCGAAAGAATCCGAACCTACAACTATCCTCAGGGCAGACTTACCGACCACAGAATCGGCCTGACGCTCTATAAGCTTGAGGACATATTAAACGGCAATCTCGATGAGGTAATCGATGCGCTTGTCACGGCTGACCGAGCCGAGAAGCTGAAAGAGAGTATGGAACAAGGCTGATGAAAACAAAAGTATTGGATAAAACACAGTTTGAGGTCGCTGCCGATATACTTAAACACGGAGGAGTAGTCGGTATTCCAACCGAAACTGTGTACGGTCTTGCTGCTGACGCGCTCAACGGCAAGGCTGTTGAAAAGATTTTTAAGGCAAAGGGCAGGCCGATGGACAATCCGCTTATTGTGCATGTTGCGGATTTCTCAGATATCGAAAAATTCAACCTCGTCAGCGAGGTTCCCGAAAACGCAAAAATTTTAGCGAAAGCTTTCTGGCCTGGGCCCCTGACGATTATTATGAAGCGCACTGATGTAATACCGCCTGAGGTTTCTGCAGGGCTTGACACTGTCGCGATCCGTTTCCCAAGCCATCCGATAGCTCAGGAAATTATCAGGGTGGCAGGAACTCCGCTTGCGGCTCCTTCCGCAAATTTATCGGGCTCGCCAAGCCCCACAACCGCGCGCCATGTTTTAAATGACATGGACGGCAAAATTGATGCGGTTCTCGACGGCGGCTCCTGTGAGGTAGGAGTTGAAAGCACTGTTATTACCCTTGCCGCCGATGTTCCAAGAGTTCTTCGCCCGGGCGGAATAACCGTTGAGGAGCTCAGAGACGTTCTGGGTGAAGTTGAGGTTGACGACGCTGTAATTCATCAGCTGGCTGAGGGCGTCACGGCGGCAAGCCCAGGAATGAAATACAAGCACTACGCGCCGAAAGCGAATGTTTTGCTGCTTAAAGGCAGCGACGATGCTTATATTTCATATGTGAACTCGCATTCCGATGATGATGTCTGCGCTCTGTGCTGTGACGAGGATTTGCTGCTTCTTAAAACAAAAACCGTATCCCTCGGAAGAAGAAACGATTATCTTACTCACGCGCGGCATTTGTTCGACTGCCTGCGTAGAATTGACGAAAACAAAACCATTCGCACGGTATACTCGCGCCTTCCTGATGTTGAGGGCGTGGGTTTGGCTGTGTATAACCGCCTTATCCGCGCGGCGGGATTTGAGGTGATTGACCTTGAGAAGATTTAAATTAATAGGTCTGACCGGGCAGAGCGGAGCGGGCAAAAGCACGGTTTCAAAGCTTTTTGCCGAGCGCGGCGCAATGGTTATTAATGCCGATGAAATAGTTGCGGAGCTGTATACTCCATGTTCGCCTTGTCTTAAAGCAGTTGCGGCTCAATTCGGAGCTGATATAATCAACGGCGACGGAACTCTTAATCGCAGGATGCTTGCCGAGCGCGCTTTTTCCTCAGTTGAGAATACGGCGGCGCTTAACGGCCTTGTTCATCCATTTGTTACCGCAAAGCTGTTTGAGCAGCTAAAAGAATCTAAGGATATTGTGGTTTTTGACGCTCCTCAGCTTTTTGAGTCCGGAGCCGATGTTATATGTGACTGCGTAATTGCTGTTGTGGCTGATGAAAGCCTGCGTACGCAAAGGATTATGAAGCGCGACAGCCTTACCGAAGAACAGGCTCTGTCCCGTATACGCGCACAGCACAGCGAGTCTTTTTTTAGAGTGCACGCTGATTTTATAATTGAAAACAACTCAGACGAATGTTATTTGCTTCGGCAAGGGGAAGAAGTATACAATACTATCACAAATGGGGTGATGTAATGGCACAGTCTCGTGCTGCGCAGGGGAAAAGATATAAGAATAAAAAAAAGAAAAACAAAAAAGGATTAAAGATATTTATTATTATTTCGCTTGTTTTGACGGTAGCGGTTGTGGGCGTGGTTATCGCGTTCAATTCGGGAATGTTTAAGACAAAACAGTATCCTCAGAAGTACGGCGAACTTGTTGAAAAAGCTTCTGAGGACTATAATTTAAGCACATCGTTTATTTATGCGGTTATCCGCACCGAAAGCAAGTTCAACCCTGATGCGGAATCCGGCGTCGGCGCTTGCGGACTGATGCAGATTACCCCCGACACGTTTGATACATATATGAATATCCGCGGAGAGAGCGGAAAATATTCATCGAAGGATTTATTTGATCCCGCTGTTAACATCGACTACGGCTGTTATATTCTTCGCGACCATCTGGATACCTTCGGTAATGAGGAGTGCGCGCTGGCGGCTTATAACGCCGGGCCGGGAAACGTTACGCAGTGGCTTGAGGATCCGGACATCAGCCCTGACGGCAGAACAATTATTGTAGACAACATACCCTCGGCTTTTTCCGAGACACGCAATTATATTATTAAGGTTGAGGAAGCAAAGGATATTTACAGAGATTTATATGAGAGCGAAGAATAACGCTTCTCGCTATGAATCCTTAATATTAATTCGGAAAACATAACAAAGTAAAGCATTTTCGGAAAGGAAGTTATATAATATGTCAGAAGAAAAGAACGCTACGCAGGAGCTGCGTGAAAAGCTTATGAATGAGCCAAAGGGAGCAAAGGGCCTGACCGCTGAGGAGTTTGCGGCTGCCGACGCGTTTTGCGAAGGTTATAAGACTTTTTTAAACGCGTCACCCGTAGAGCGTGAAGCTGTAAAATATTCTGTTGACGCGGCAGAAAAGGCGGGATTTGTTCCGTATGATCCCGAGAAAGAATATAAGGCAGGGGACAGGGTATATCTTGTAAATCGTGACAAGGCAATCGCGCTGGCTGTTATCGGCAAAAACGGCGTGAAAAACGGCGCGCGTCTGGCAATCGCTCATATCGATTCACCGCGTATTGATTTAAAGCCCAACCCGCTTTATGAAGCGAATAATCTTGCTCTTTTCAAAACCCATTATTACGGCGGACTTAAAAAGTATCAGTGGACAGCTATTCCTCTTACGCTTCACGGTGTAATTGTAAAGCTTGACGGAACACGTGTAGATGTATGCTGGGGCGACAAAGAAAACGAAAGCTGCTTCTGCGTAACCGATTTGCTGCCTCATCTCGCTAAGGAACAGGTTACAAAGCCCATGGCGAAGGCATTTACAGGTGAGGATTTAAATGTTTTGGCAGGCTCAAGACCGTATGCTGACGCTGAAGATGAAAAGGAGCTTGTAAAGCTCAATGTAATGGCAATCCTAAACGAAAAATACGGTATTACAGAGGGAGATTTCCTTTCGGCGGAGCTTTGCCTGGTTCCGTCATTTAAGGCAAAGGACATCGGCTTTGACAGAAGCATGATCGGAGGATACGGTCATGATGACAAGGTTTGCGCTTATCCCGCGCTCATGGCTGCTCTTGACGCTGAGGATGTTGACTCGACCTGCATCACATACCTCACCGATAAGGAGGAAATCGGCAGCGACGGCAATACCGGTATGCAGAGCGACTTTTTGCGATATTTCATTTACGACCTCGCAAAGCAGGACGGTGTAGAGGGTTACCGCGCTCTGTCAAAGAGCACCTGTCTTTCGGCGGATGTAAACGCGGCGTTTGACCCGACCTACTCTTCCGCTTTTGAGGCAAAAAACAGCTGCTTTATTAACGGCGGAGTTGTAATTTCAAAATACACAGGTCATGGCGGAAAATATGACACCTCCGACGCTTCGGCGGAGTATATGGGCGCGGTTCGCGGTATGCTTGAGAAGAACAATATTCAGTGGCAAATCGGCGAGCTTGGCAGGGTTGACCTTGGCGGCGGCGGAACGATCGCTAAGTATGTCGCCAATATGAACGTAGACGTTATTGACCTCGGCGTTCCCGTTTTAAGTATGCACGCGCCATTTGAGATTGTAAGCAAAACCGATGTATTTATGGCGTATCGAGCCTTTTATGAATTTTTTATGCAGTAATTATCTGGCTGCCCGCGGAGTTTTTCTTCGGGCAGTTTTTTGTTTTGATTCTTAGATAATATGCATAAAAAATCATTAATATTTTTGTATTATAAAAAGTCCTCAATTTTCTAAAAACGAAAATAAGCGATATTGTTTTATTGTATTATATAAGAGTAAAATTGTAATTATTTTTTATAATATCGGTTTGGAGGTGCATAGTGTTGATTAAAAGTAAGCATAAAATAATCAGCCTGGTTGTTTGCGCTGCATTGTTGTTTTGCTCATTTTTGTCTCTTGCTTTCAGCGCTGACGCGACAAGCGGTGACACAATATTTGTAAAAGTAAACAACGGCTGGAGTACATCCAATATTTACTGCTACATGTGGAAAAACAACGGTGGAAGCGGAAACGAAAACCATAGCTGGCCGGGTATTGAGATGACTAAGGTGTCGGGTACGGACAATGTTTTTACTTATACCGTAACCGATGATTATACTAAAATTATCTTTAATACCGGGCAGGGCGGCAAGCAGACACAAGACCTGACCTACACGGGCAACGGCGGGGACGGAAAAATATACGACCTGGGAGCCGGAACATGGTCACAGTCATCGCCAACCGCGTCCACGGCACCTACTGCGTCAATAACTCCATCAGGTGACAATACTGTTTATCTAAAGAACAGCGCCAAATGGTCAACGCCTAAATGCTATATGTGGAACAGCGGTTCAGATAATAACGCCGGATGGCCGGGTGTCAATATGACTCTTGTTGGTGATGATGTATGGGAATACACACCCTCAAAGACCTTTTCCTACTGTATTTTCAGCGACAACGGCGCCAATCAGACTGTCGACCTTACTGCCAAATACGGTTTTATTTACGATAACCAGACAAAATCATGGTCGGAATATAATCCGGGCCCTGTTAAGGTCAAGTCATATAAGGCAACACCCTCAACCAAGATATACACGGGTATGGAGGTTGTTTTATCTGCAAAGGCTGAAAGCACAGATGGCGCTGTAAGTTACAGGTTCAGCGTAAATGATACGGTACTAAGCGACTTTTCAGCGAAGGATTCGGCAGTTTGGACTCCTGCAGCTGCCGGAGATTATACCGTAAACTTTGATTTTAAGGACTCAGCCGGCAACGAAATAAACCGCAATCTTTCACTCAGCGTATTAAGCGACAGCGATGTTACGGCTCCGATAATCAAAAAGGTTACACCATCCGACAGCAGCTATATAAGAAAGGGAACAGCTTCCGCAATCAGCGTTACGGCAGGCGGAGGTAAGACCGGAACCAACCTGCTGTTTTACAAGTATGTAATTGTCGCTCCGTCAGGCTCACAGAATACAGCCTACTACACGCTTGACAATTACTACTCGTTCACCCCCATTGAGGAGGGCGACTATAAGATTTCCGTTTTTGTTCAGGGTTCGGACAATACAACCGTAAGCAAAACCGTTACTGTTACTTCCATAGGCGGAGATCTCCCGACAGACCCGACAGATCCTGTCTATAAATCAGGCGATGTAAACAAGGACGGCGTTGTAAACATTTTTGACGCGACTTATATCCAGATGTATCTTGCCGAATTTTCAGGATACACTGTTACTCTTGAGCTTGGTGATCTTAACAGGGACGGGGTAATCACAATAACAGACGTTACGGCTTTACAGAGGTCTATTGCCGAGTATAGCTGAGAATGATGTTTATTAAAGAGGAAAATATTATGTTTAGATTAAAAAAAGCAATAGCTGTTCTTCTTGCTCTTGTGATGGTTGTTGCGGTTTCGGCTGTTGCGGCGTCAGCTGAAGCGGTTCCCGATGACGCAAAGGTCGGTTCGGAAAGCAGCACTCCGACAAATATTGTGATTCATGTAAGGCAGGAAGGACTTGCGCAGCCTTATCTATACTTATGGAACTCGCTGCCTACAAACAGCGCTATGTCAAAATCCTATCCCGGTGAGAAGATGGTTTCCTCGGGAAAATGGTTTAACTATGTTGTAAAAAGCATGCAGTATTCAAAGGAACAGAAAATAACAAACGCTTCGGGCGATTGGTATTTCAGCAACGGAAAATGGACAAAATATGATCCGGACGAGGTAGATCCCGTTGAAAGTTTTGATCCGCGTATGGACTCAATTTATTTTGTAATTCCCACGCGTTTCTATGACGGCGATTCCTCAAACAATGTTCACTGCTGGAATGACGGCGACGCAAATAACCCGGACTCCGATCCGGCATGGCGCGGCGACTTCAAAGGCCTTGCCGAGAAACTGGATTATATAAAGGCACTTGGATTTAATTCGATCTGGGTAACTCCGGTTGTCACCAACGCATCGGGTTATGACTATCACGGCTATCACGCAATGGATTATTCGACCGTTGATGTGCGCTATGAAAGCGATGATTTTGATTTTGATGATTTGATCCGCGCCGTTCACGAAAAGGACATGAAGATATATCAGGACGTTGTTTTCCAGCACACAGGCAACTTCGGCGAAGCTAATCTTTGTCCGCTTTTCACCAAGGACACCACGAAGGATTTGTCAAATATCGAGGAGTCGATGATTCCCACCGATTATCTTCTTGACTCTTACGGTCTCAGCTCGCCTGAGGACTATTGGGCTCAGGACGGTTTTATTCAGTACCAGCAGCGCCTTAAGCTTATGAAAAATACCGATTATTCCGGAGATAACGGTAACTCAACCGGTCAGGCGCCGTCACAAACGGATTATTCGGACAATAAGCTTTCAAGCAGTGACTTATACAACCCAAATAACTACTATCATACAGGTTATTTCCAAAGCCTAAACTGGGACGACTGGAGCTGTAAATACTGTCAGATTGCCGGCGATTGCGTTGACTTGAACACTGAAAACCCGGCTGTTGCGGAATATGTAACCAACACTTACTCCGAATATATCAACTGCGGAGTTGACGGCTTCCGCGTGGATACGGTTCGCCATATCCCCAGACTTGCTCTAAATCTTATGTTTAACGACCAGATCCATGCCGCAGCAACGGCTGCCGGTAAGCCTAATTTCCTTATGTTCGGTGAAATCTGTACCCGTATGCCTGCCGCTTGGTACCGCGGACACGCTGAGGAATCGGCTCCGTATTACACATGGAAAGAAAGCAATCCCAAGTGGGCTCAGCAGTGGCACTGGGGCTCAACGTTTGATGACATCAACGAAAACATGAACATAACGTTCGACCACTATATTGAAGAAGACGACACAAGAGACGAGCCAACCTCTGACAACGCTTTTCTGAACGGAATCACTTACCATACTCCAGACCGTTCAATGGCGTCGGGCATGGAGGCAATCGACTTCCCTGTACACCGTGCGTTTGGCAGTGCAAAGGGTGCGTTTGATCTTGCGAAAAGCGCTGACAAGTATTATAACGACGCCACCTATAATGTTATGTATGTTGATTCACACGACTATGCGCCCGAACAATACGATGAAAAGAAGCGTTTTGCTGGCGGCACTCAGACATGGGCTGAAAACCTCGATCTGATGTTTACATTCCGCGGAATTCCCTGCATCTATTATGGCTCAGAGATCGAGTTCCAAAAAGGTCAGAGCATTGACGTCGGATTAGAAAAACCGCTTTCAACAACCGGACGCGCTTATTATGGGGATAATCTTGAGGGCGATGTAAACGCTACAGGTTTTGGCGAGTATACGGCGTCGGGCACTGTTAATAATACACTTAACTCTTCATTAGCCCAGCATCTTATGAAGCTCAATAAAATAAGAAACGCTATTCCCGCGCTGCAAATGGGTCAGTATACCGTTTCATCAAATTATGTCAGCGGTGATATAGCGTATATCCGCCGTTATACAGATACAGGGGTTGACAGCTTGGCTTGCGTTACGGTTACCGGAAGCGCGACCTTCAAAAATATTCCCAATGGCCTTTATATAGACGCTGTAACCGGCGACAGAAAAACCGTTTCCAACGGAACGCTCAATGTTTCGGCAATGGGTAAAGCTAACATGAGAGTATATGTTTGCTGTGCCGACGGTTTTACGGGAATCAACGGCGCAATCGGAGGAACAACCGAATATCTTAAATAATCTATAATAAAGGGCGTGCTTCGGCACGCTCTTTTCTTTTATGATAAGCCGTTCTTATTTAGTGTAAAGGCATTTAATCTTTCATAAGCTCAATATTTCTAGTTGTAATTAAAAGATAACAAATCTGTTGAATAAAAACGCGTAAACCTATTACAACAGAGCAATAAAAAACTCAAGTATAAGTGGTGTTGTATATAAAAAAAGAATAATTACAGTCTTTTGTGTACTTGTTGACAAAAACGACAAGATTATGATATAATTACTATGATTATAGGTATATGCTTTTTACCTTGTAAGAAACGGCAAGATTTGAAGGAGGCTTTTTAATGAAATCTTTTTGCAAAAAAATGCTTTCACTGCGATTCCCTGTGGCAGTACTTGTACTGCTGATCGCTTTAGGCGTCACTTTTACCGTTTTTGCGGTTACTGTTGACCCTGACGAATTGCAGCCTGTAGGAAGCGCTGACGGCTTTAACATCACGTTTTCCGTTACATTTGAAGGCAATGTTGAAAACAAAACCCAGACCCTGACGTTCTTCGGTGAATCGTCTGATCAAGACGGTACTAATTCCGCAACCGACCTAGCATGGACAGCAGAGAATAACTATTCCACCACAAGGCATTACTCGGGTGATGTTACATCCTGTGTTATCGACGTCAAAAACAGAGCTGACGTCATGTTTAAAGAAAACAACACCGATTTAAAAATAACCGAAAGCAACGGTAACGGTTATTCCTCCCAGTTCTGCGATAACTATTCGGATGTTGTCAAAACCTCTCAGGTAAACAATCATTCCTATCTTGTAATCAAAAATTTACAGCAAAAGGATTTGTTAATAACTCTGCATTACCGTAAAACCGAGTCTATTACAAACGGTTACGCAATTACCGTTATTCCTAAGGGCGAATACGGCCCTTATGCCGATGACGGCAGTGCTGAAAGATACCAGGGCACTTATTTCTATCATAATTACTATTATCTTGACTCAAACAGAAAGCCGTATAACACTACTTATACCGATTATTACTACTCCAAATACGGATTTGTAAAGTCCGCGTATTACTCCGATGCTGCTGATACTTATTTAGGTGTTAAGCCCAGACTTTCGTTTGACAGAAGCTATTTGTCTAATATATCGGACATCATCATGTATTACAGCGATGACGATTCTAAAACAAACCTTCTGACAGCTGATGAAATAACAATGTTCAAGGGTTATGACAATATCTCTGACATAGTCAGGATTAACGAACAGGAAATCGACTTGAGCACCCGTTATCAGGCGGGCAGAAACTTTACTTTTGAAGTTACATATCAAAAGAATGCTTTTCGCAATGTTTATTCAAATATTTCATTGCTGAATAATCATTCCAACAACCCTTATATAAGCCTGGCAACCGATTCTACAAGCAATAAATATTTTGTCGGCAATATAGATGCTCCTACAAACTCAAAATCTCTTTATGAAAATCATTTTAACAAAAACTATGGTCCCGCTCTGCTTCAAGAGGCGGATACCATTAAAATAACGCTGCCTTATGATAATTTTGATTTGCTTGATACCGCTAACCTTGTATGCTACAAGCGCAATGCCGACGGTACCAAGGGAGCGCAGCTTAACTGCACTCTTACATCAACCCGTACCGGAAACGGCAAAAAGGGCGATACATATACCGTTACCGGTATTCAGAATCAGGGAGATATTTTGATTGAGGCGGAGCTTTTCCATCCACAAACCAATATGCGCCTTGTCAATGTCGGACTGCATCCGGGAAGGCTGGATCTTTTATCCGTCGATACAAACGTTGCTCCTAATCCGGGAAATTATTCTTCTGATTATACAAATATAACAGAATCAGCAAAAAATTATTCTAGTTTTTACACTGACGGTACATATAAATTAGTTTACAGCGACCAGGCTTTAGCTTCAAAAATCAGCAGCATAGAATATACATACGTTACAAGAGACGGCGTAACTCACACAGATACGGTAAGCAGTGACGGTACCGCGTTGAATCCCGATGTTCTATGGAAGGTAAATGACGGTGAATACCGCTTTACCGTTCCTATAATGCAGAACAGCAACACCAATCCTAATACCGGTAATGTCTACGAAAAGATGATTACCGTTCATTATGAGGACTTGGCTCCTGCCGACGGATACTACAGATATACTGCCGAGTTTGAGGAAAAGGACAAAGGAAGCGTATATATTTCCGGTTCGTCGTCACCTAATCACGCTTCGACAGAAGCGCCGGTAATTACCAGTGAAACAAGCGGCGGCGGAACTACTTCCAGCTACAACTCAAGCCTTTCGCTTTCAGACACCGTAGACCTAAATAACACCAAGGCTTATTATCTGCGCGCCGGAAAGACATATAAGATTTACGATAGTTATACCCGTTACCGCAGGCAGCGTCTTGAAAGGTTAAGCTTTACAATTTATGAAATAGACGCTGACGGAAATGTTAAGACTGACGGAGAAGGCAATCCCGTTACCGTAACGCTTAATTCCGAGGTGACCCAGAACACAAGCTACGCCCAAACATGGGAATTTACCATGCCGCAGAGCAACATCAAGGTTGTTCCCATTTACAAAGATCACTTGCATGCTATAAAGGTGCAGTATAATTCCGCGCGCGGCGGTTATTCACTGACTGCGGACCAAACCAAGGTAGGCAATATCGAATACGGTTCGTTCTATCAGGCGTCTCCAGCATATAATTACTATACCTATGAAAGCTATTATAACGTAAACTATTCTACAAGCTATTACACCATTAATGACGGCAGAACAATGAGGCTAACCGCTACTCCGAACGGTTCATATGAGGTAATAGGTATAAAGGCTTATGTCGTTGATGAGAACAGAATCAGAGCTCTGAGTGATATGACCGACCTTGTTACGGATTCCGACGGCTATGTAACAGGCAGCTACACCGAGGTTGAAAACCTTGTATTCACTCCCGTAGAAGGAATGGATAATACATATGACATTCAGCTTCGCGGCGGCGTCGGCAACGACCAGACGTATGAGGTTTCAACAAAGTCCTTCATAATCTACATCCAGTTTGGCGTAAACGCCACCTTCGCTCCCGTTAAATTTACTCTGGATACTCCGCTTTCGACTGATAATCTTGTTCCTGCTGTACAGCTTTTAGGCGCAATTAAGGACAACAGCAACGGCAAGGTTCAGGCGGTTTATCATGATGACAAAAATAGAATCACCACAGGCGACGGGTTAGAGGCAGATGTTGAAACACCGCTGACAGTTAAAATGGGTATGAAGGCGTCAAGCTCTATTTCGTCCTACGCCTATAAGAGCTCAAAATTTGTCTATACAAACTTCCTGTACACCGTTAATAACGCGACAACAGGTGATAAATTGTTCTCGTTCCGCTATTATCTCGGAAATTCACAAACAGGGGAAACCGAGGATAGCCACACTACATTTGTAGACGGCGATCAAACGCTATATAATCAGATAATGAGGCAAAAGCCTGTTGCTGAATACGGCTACAGTTCATCCGCAAGCAACCCCGATTATTCCGAGTATAAGCAAGCGGTTACCACTACGTTTGTAATGGATTTGCCTGATTACGGTCTTGATATTCACATGAGTATTGCCGATACCTATACTCCTATTATCGTCAACCAGTACATTGTAGGCTCAGACGGCAGCGTTACTCCCGTTCCTGATACCGGAGAATTTACCGTTGATGTTGAGAAATACGCGTCTTCAACTAACACAGACGCTTACCGTCAAAAGTTCTTTACAATCTCATTCCCGCCCAACTATAGCACGCTTATGGGGGAAAACAGTAACTTCGTAAGCAGTTACACGGTAGACTCACCTTCCGATACACGCTGGATGCTGACCGAAAGCACCAACACGGGCGCGTATATCAAGCCAACTCCAAAGGAAGGATATATGCTTTCAGGCGTAACTGCGGTTCCGCTCAACCGCGACGGCACAGCGCTTGATATTGATACTTACGGTGCAAACAACGCAAAAACACTGAGTTATTCTTCATACTTTGATTCATCGGCAAATAAGATGTGCTACCGCTTCTATCAGGATTCAGGCTCATACTCCAACTGCTATTCACGTTCTCAGCAAATGCAGGTTAACGTTTACTATGCCGAGGAAAGCACTCTTACGGTTTATCAGCATACAGCGTCACAGACCGACCAGAGTGACTCAAGCAACAAGCTTGAAACGATTACCGTTTCAGCGTATGAATCCCCTGAAAACAGCGCGACTTCAAATGTTTTCATCAAAAACGGAAGAATATTTGACAGCCCCACACTCTATACTTACGGCAAGCAGGTTTCAGTGTATTACGGTACATATGAAAATAATTTTTCCGTAAAGGCAGATGATACCTATAAGTGGAACTGTTCAACAGGCGTCAATCAGGGATATAAGCTGCAATTTAATGTGCAAACTTTCGGCAGCAACAGAATTAAGGCTGTTAAAGCTTATAAGGACGACGGAACAGAGCTGACTGTTAACTGCACATCCGGCAATGGTCACGCCGGCACAACAACCGTATATCAGATTGCAGAGGCGACCGCTTTATGTGAAAATATCACCTTTGATATTGAATACGCTAAAGAGCAGTATCTCACCGTTGAAGTAAAGGAGCTCGGTCCATCCAACACTCTTATTGATAACCGCTACGATTATACAAAGGGCGAAGTTACCGTAACAGGCGAGCCGACAGACGGTTCAAGCGTGCTTCCGTTCTACAACGCTGAAGATACCCGAATCAGCACTTTTAAAACCAAAACCACATATACTACGCTTGCCGAGTATAACACTAAGGTTACGGTTAATACCAACGTCGCCCCCGATAACGGATATGTTGTGGCTAATGTTTACGCGTATAACCTTGATGTAAATAACATTATAACCGGAAGTCCCCTGGAGCTACGCCCGATTTCGGTAGACAACAGCGCTTCCGCCGACGATCCCGACGGCTACAACTATAAGCGTTGTGTGCTTAACGGACTTACTCCCGATACAAACGTAAAGATTACGGTTATTCTTGCCAAAACCTGCAGCCTCCGTGTCGCGGTTCATACCGCGAACGACGCGGGTTATTACGGCGACGGACTTAAGACAGGCGATCCCGCTTCATATGTAAACTTCAGCGCTACCAACGCAAAAACCGGTCAGACCGGTAATAACGCCAAGTCTATCGTTACCGCTTACAGCGAGGGTAATTTCAACACAAGCTGGGCAACCGTTCACGACAATCCCTACTACAGAAACGTTAATGTTGTTCAGGGTTCGGATGTTAAAGGCTTTGTTCAGCTCCCCGTCAGCGGAGACTATATCGTAACAAAGATTGTTTACAAATATAAATCCGGCGGAGTAATGTCTACCCCGACCACCGATACCTCGGCAAGCGGATTGTATACGGTTACCGATGAAAAGACAAACAAGCAGTATCTGCGCTATAACTTCTCCGCTGCTACCAATCTTGATCCAAATAAGGAGCAGTACTATGTAGATGTCTATGTTGCTCCCGCAAAGTCAATTTTCAGTAAGCTCACTCTGGAAGACGGCAACGCTTACTCGGGAGCCAGCTGCGGCGACGTTTATGTAAACGGCGTAAATATTGAAGACCCGCAGGTTACAAAGCCGTTTACCCAAATTGTTCCTAAACCCACTGCTAATTCCAATTCAAATCTGTTAAGCAATCGCTATAATGCTTTTAACAACAACAATTCTGACAATTATATAATGCAGCAAAAGTGTGTGCGCGACACCGAACTGACGCTTGACATTACACCAAAAACAAACCAGATTATTTCCCAGGTTAATGTCAATCTCGGCTCATGGGACGGACCCGCGGTTGAGCTTGAGGCAGGCGAGCAGAATCCGAGCACAAGAACTGTAACATATACGCTTAAGCAGGGTAATGAAAACTTCCGTATGCCCGCGCTCAACAACCTGTATATCCACGTTGTGTTCGCGCCTGATTCAAATTCTACAATTAAGATGGATCTTCAGTATACCGATGATTTTACGAAATGGAAGCCTCTTACCGACGCCGCTTTCTCGGATACTTACGATCTGAAAATTGAAGCTTCAAATAACTCGCATATCTACAACAATGTAAGCTTCCTGAAAAACAATACCACCAACAATACTGACAATAAACAAGACATCACCGACATGGCAGATGAGTACACGGTAAAAGCCGGTACAAACATCAAGGTTAAAGTTCAAAAAAAGGAAAACAATACAACACCGTGGTATTTTATAACGGACCGTTGGGTTTCCTATGAAACCGCAAACGGCGAAGTTTCCGATCCGGTAAGCCGCGGCGGCAATATCAACACCACCGAGCTGAGCAAAATCATCAACTCAAATCAGACGGCTGTTTTCCACATGCGCTTTGTACCTGTGTCGAAGATTAAATTCACAGTTACAAACAACAACTTCTATCACAACCGTGCCTCAACAAAGTCCGAGGATATTCTGGGCAGCGGAATGTCAGACAGCAACATCTGTAAAATTATCGCAACAAACCCGCATGTTGACAAATACGCGCCGGCGGCAATGTTCCGTTATGAGGGCTCTTCACCCGTATGGCGCAATGACGATAGAGAACCCGGCAGCGAACTTATGATTGTTAAGGATACCTCGCTTGTATTCTCTGTTGATGAAACAACAATTCAACCGGGATATCACTATTCTTTAAAGCTTTTCAAAGATGATTATGAGGTCCCAAATGCCTTTGTCAAGGATACAAGCAGTAGCGGCGTTCAGAGCAACGGCAGAACCGTAAGCTTCTATAACATGCAGTACATAACCGAAGCTGACCATTACTACCATATTGAATTTACTTTTGACCGTACCGAATACTTATCATACGTTGACGGCGCTTCGGTTAATATGTATATGGTATATACCGGACAAAACGTTACGGACGGCAGTCAAATCAATGTTTATGACAGCAATACCTATACCAACATGGTTCAGGTAAGAAATACAGGTCATTCAAGAAGCCACGACGAAAGATTGTCTGAGAGCTGGTCTAACATCGGAGGCAATACATTCATAATTATTGAGGCGTTTGCCCCGAATACCGAGGTATATATCGGTGACCAGACAGACGACGCGTATTATGAGGATTATGCCGATCACGAAGGTTTAAACCGTACCAGGCATGATATCAGGCAGACGCTCAGGGACAGCTATTTTGTTAAGCAGGTAGGAGGATATAACAGGTATTTCTACTGGTATCAGCTCAATCCCGATGATGTATACAGCTTTGACAATACGCACTTTACACACATAGAGTTCAAGCGCGACGTCAATCGTCCTGTTGTTGAGCCAAAGCCTGATCCGGATACTCCCGCCACAATAAAACTGGCGCAGTATAAGCGCGACGACCGCAACGAAATAGTTGAAGCTAACGAAGCTACCGACGGTACTGTTGTAATGAGCAACAAGAGTGGCAGAAAGCTGCTATTCGGCTCTGACGAGGTTGATTCAGTAGGACTCCCGATATTTACCTCGGCGAATACCGGAATCGGAAATCTGACATGTACCTCATACGTTGACGAATACCTGACATTGACGGTAACGCCCGCTGCAAATCAGATTGTAAACAAGGTTGAAGTAATTGACCTTTCGGGTTATACTTACATCCTTTCACCCAGAACAAACAATAACGGTGTGTATACATATCAGTTCCAGGTTTTAAAAACCTATTATACGGTTAATGTTTATTATTCCGAGCCAAGGGTAACGGTTTCATTCAACAACGAAAACAACTCCACCAGCCAAGTTGCACGCGGTAAGGTTTATGTTGACTCGGTTGAAGGAACCCCGTTTATTGAGGAAACCCGTTACATGAACGCTTTCTATACCGACCGAGGCTCTGACAGACAGCTTATTATTGTTCCGAAAACCTATGATAACGCAGCGGGAGTAACAAAGTCCTATGAGCTTGACGCCATTCTGTACGGCGATGCCCGCGATAATATGATGGCGATCGACCCGTCGCTTTACAGCCTGAGTGAGGAAACAGGAGTAATCACTATCTACCTCAATGATATCCAGTCTGATATTGATGTGGATATCCGTCTCAGAAAGGAAGATGATCCCAAGACCTCGCGTCTTATCGTATCCCACTACATCATGATGGGCGACGGCTACCAGCTCTGTGATGAGCTTTCTCACGGCGAGGTAACTGTAACGGCTCAGAATAACACAAAGACCGAAGCCGTTCAGCTTATCAACTCGGAAAATGAGAACGTTGACAGCCTGAGTCTTACTACACAGGGAACCGTAATAGGTTCGGCTTACGCTGATTCCTGCCTTAATTTCAATGTATTACCCCCGACAAACTATAAGATCGCTTCGGTAAAGGGACGCTACGCGTCGACAGATACCGAGAATCAGTACAGCGAGTCACTGATATTCACAAAATCCGACGGTAATAACGGAAGCACCGATTACGCGCTCACAAGCGATGCTCCCGACTCGGGTGTTATATATGTAGATGTTTACTACGACCTCTATCGTTATGACCTCGACTTCAACTTCACAGACCGCTACGGTGAGGAAAAGACCTATCACGCATCCGGATCATTGACAATTCAGGAAGCCCAGAGCTTTATGGACAGTGAAGGAAAGCTTGTATTGTCCGAAGACTTCATAATGAGCAAAGCGCCTTACGAGAGCGTATTCTCATCAGATTTCAGATGGCTGGGCGACGCTGATCAAGGCATCGTAAGAGATGTAGACGACAGCGGCAATCCCACAGCGGCGGTTTCCGACAGCCAGACTGACAAGCCCGTAGTAATTAACTACAAGACCAACGACGATGAAAATGCGCCATATAAGCGAGTAAGTGTACCGTACGGAAAAATCGTAAAGGTTGACAGCGAAGACGGAGAAGTATATAATAGCAGCGGCGATTATATCACGGCGGACGAAAAGGGCAGCGGCGGAAGCACCTTCAGCTACTGGAAGATTGAGAAGAAGGCTGAAAACGGCGGCGAAGGAATGCAGGAAATCGCAAGATGCTATAACCGCAAATTCAATTATGCCGCGATGGGCAACTACACCATCACACCTGTATATGAAGGCTGGCAGACGGTAACGGAAGAACCTACATCCGCGGCAATCAGCCTGCTTGAGTACACCAGAAACCAGTGGACAGATGAAACCGGTGAAAAGACCGCGGCTACCGACAGACTATACGCAGATTTTGAGCTTTCGTTCCGAGATAACGGAAAGCTTATCAACAGTGAGGATTGGGGAGATAACAACCCCTACACCTGCGGCGTAGTATTTGAGGTATGCGATAAGCTCAGCGAAGAAGAGGCAATGAGTTTCAGTGATAATCAGCAGAACATCACCTTTGATACGAATCTTGATAACCTCAAGACGGCAATCAAGGGTAACGGAACAAAATGTGACGGCAGATCGCTGATATTCCAGCAGATAGATAAAACCAAGCTGACCAATAAAAACCGTCTTGAATTGTTCCAGGGCTTTGGAAACACAACAAAGAAGAACCCTGAAACAGGAGAAACCGAATTAAACAACGCGCTGTATGTAATCAAAGTATATTCGTATATGATGAAAGAGGGCAGCGACGAAGTAGTGCTGAGTCAGCCGGTATATATCAATCTGTATGATATAGCAACAGCCGAATACAGCTTCAACGGATAATAAAGGGGTGTTAAAAATGAAAAAAAAATACCTAACTCCCGAGCTTGATATTTACAGAATGCATTTTGGAAATATGCTTGAGGAAACATTAAACGACCCACTTATTAACGGAAGCGGCGATGAGAACACCGGTTCGCAAGGCGGCGAATTTGACGGCGACTTAGGCGGATAATAAATAATCGGCAGGGAGCTGCTGCAATACGCGGCTCTCTGCTGTTGTTAGAAAGGCAAACGACATGAAAACAACAAAAAAATTGATGACAATGATATTAGCGTTTATGTTTGCTTTTGCTTCATTAATTACGGTAAAAGCCAATTCTTATTTGACTTCTGACGGCTATTATTTTTGGATGGAAGGCGATGAGGCGGTTGCGATTCACGGTTGTGACATCAGCAAAACACAGTTATTTTTTCCCGTTATGCTGGGAAACGCTTTTATTACTTCAATTGATGAAAACGCGTTTTTGCAGAATAAAACAATCAGTTCCGTTGAATTTGCTCAGTTAAGCCATATTACACGAATCGGAGACGGCGCGTTTTACGGATGTACCGGAATTGAGACGATTGCGCTTCCACAGAGGTTAAAAAAAGTATCGGAGAGCGTTTTTCAGAACTGCACAGCTCTTAATTCGGTTGAGCTCGGCAGTAATGTTGAATCAATCGATGCTCAGGCTTTTTATAATTGCCGTAATATGAATACAATTAATCTGCCTGAATCTCTTACATCTATCGGAACGCTGGCTTTCGCTGAATGTCAGAGTCTTGCTTATCTTGAAATACCGCAATCAGTAACAAGCATAGCTGATTCAACTTTTCATAATGATTCAAACCTTACTCTCGGCGTATATTATGACTCATATGCATTTAATTATGCAAAGGAAAAGGGTATTCCTTATGTTCTTATTGACAGCGTAATTCTCGGAGACGCTAACCTTGACGGTTTTTTAAACATTAATGACGTTACCGCAATCCAACGTCACACGGCTGAATATCAAAAGCTTAACGAACTTCAGGCAAAAGCCGGAGATACAAACGGCGACGGAAAGATTTCAATTGACGACGCAACACTTATCCAAAGTTATTTTGCGGAATTTGATATTACCGTTCCGATAGGCGAATTATTCAAATAATCAATCATAATTAAAGCGACAGGCATAATTGCTTGCCGCTTTTATGTTTAATACATTATTGTAACTAATATTTTTGCGATTATTCTTGATATTTTTCAAAAATAAATATATAATTGTATAAAATATACTTTTAGGAGAGATATTTATGGAAAAGAGAGGGCAGTGGAGCTCACGCTTCACATTTATCCTCGCTGCTGTCGGTTCAGCGGTAGGCTTAGGAAACGCGTGGCGTTTCCCGGGCTTGGCGGCTAAGCATGGCGGCGGCACATTTTTGGTGGTATACCTGTTCGCAATGCTTGTAATGGGTGTTCCGCTTCTGATGATGGAAATATCCATCGCCAGAAAATTCCGCAAGGGCGCAATTGAGTCCATGCGCGGTATCGGCAAAAAATGGGAGCCTGTAGGCTGGGCGGCGACGTCAAACGCGTTTGTAATTGTCTGCTACTATTCGGTAGTATTTGCCTGGGTTATACTTATGTTCCTCAACTCCTGGCAGTTCGGCGGGATGACAGGCGACAACGATGCGGCTTCGGGATTATTCCAAAAGCTGACTCATTCCACTTTTGCTATTGACGGAACAATGATTCCCGGTCAGGTGCTTGTTTGTCTGCTTATCGCGTGGGGTCTTATTTTTTTCTGCATCCGCAACGGCGCAAAGTCAGTAGGCAAGGTTGTTAAATTTACGGTATTTGCTCCCGTGGTACTGCTTCTTATCATGGCTGTTAAGGGCTGCACAATGCCCGGTGCCATGGACGGTATCAAGATGCTCTTTGTTCCCGACGCTTCCGCGTTTTCAGACCCGACCCTGTGGGTTGACGCGGTAGGTCAGGTGTTCTACAGCCTGTCGATTATGATGGCGATTATGTTTGCCTACGGTTCATATCTCGGAGACGACGCGGATATCGCGGCGGACGCTATGATTATCGCTTTTTCTGACATGGCGGTAAGTGTTCTTTCCGGTATTGTTCTGTTCTCAACAATGGGCGGAACGGGAATGCTCGATCAGGTAACCGACAGCGGTATCGTAACCGCGTTTATCGTATATCCCCAGGCAATTGTAAATCTAACAGATTTAGGCTGGTTCAACGCAGTTTTCGGCGCGATTTTCTACCTCATGCTCATCACGCTCGCAATCGACTCGGCATTCTCAATTGTAGAGGGTATTTCGGCCGCTATTGCCGACAAGTTCCATATCAAGCCCAAGAGGGTTACAATCGCGGTTTGTGCGATAAGCGGCGTAATTTCAATCCTGTTTGTATCTCAGGCAGGTCTTGCGTGGCTTGATATCGTCGACCACTGGGCTAACTCAGTCAATCTTATCATCGTTGGTATCCTTGAGTGTATCGCAATCGGATGGACTTTCAAGCTCAGAAAGGTACACAAGGAAATCAACAAAAACGCAAAACGCTTCAAAATGCCGCTTTGGTGGTTAGTCGCTTCAATCAGATTTGTCGCTCCTGTTTTGCTTGCGGGTCTGTTCGGCTGGAATATGTATGATCTGTTCTTGAAAAACAACGGCAACTACGGCGATTATCCCATGTGGGCGATCATTTGGGCAGGCTGGGTTATATCCGCTTTGGTATTTATCAGCGGCTTTATCGCGAAAGTTGTTGTAGCCCGCAAAAAGAAGAATGGTTTTATCGAGGACGAGGTTGTTTGGGAGGATTAATAATCCGAAATAAAACCCCTTGTATAAATTGAATAAATGATGTATAATAACCATAGGTATACTTATTTGTGTATCTATGGTTATTTTTATACGGTGATTATTTATGAAGCTGCATTTGAAACGTGATTTATCGGCGAGTGACGCCGGCTTTACGGTTTTTGATGAGAGCGGAATGGAAAAGTACCGCGCTGTTTCCGTAAAGACTAAGGTTACAAAGAAGACTAATCTATTATTGCTCAACAGTCAGGGGGAAACTGCGGCAAAAATCCGCCGCCTTCCGATTGTCGGCACATATACCTTTGTGCTTAAGGTCGCAAAGTCGCACATCACCTTTGTTATTGTCCCGACCAAGAACGGAATCCTCTCGTATTTTTACGGAAATAACTGGCACATTAACGGCAGCATAGCAGCGAAAAATTTTACAATAATCGATGTTGACAAGTCGGTAATACTTAGCCATCGCAAGCACACCGACTACTGCACGCTTGAAATATTTGACGAGGACAACGAGCTGTACTGCGTCGCGGCGTCAATATGCGCCAACCTTATTAACACAATTGAAAAACCCGTCGTACAGGCGGCAAAAATATAAATCGGAGGGTTATATTATGAATAAACTGTTAAAGCTTTTAAGTGAAAACGCGCATTTTTCAACAGCTGAACTGGCGGCAATGCTCGGCGAGAGCGAGGAAGCCGTAAAAGCGCAGATTAAAGAATATGAGGATAAGGGAATTATCAAAGGATATCAGGCAATTATTAACTGCGACGACGGCTACGTCGAGGCGCTTATTGAGTTAAAGGTAACTCCTAAAAAGGAAACAGGTTTTGATGAAATAGCCGGAATGTGTATGGTGTTTGACGAGGTTGAGTCGGTTTATCTTATGGCGGGTGTATATGACCTTGCGCTTATTGTTCGCGGACAGACTATGCAGGACATAGCCATGTTTGTGGCCAAAAAGCTGTCTACTATTGAGGGAGTTCTTTCAACCGGCACCCACTTTATTATGAAGCGCTACAAGGACAGAGGTCTCAACCTTACTGATTTTGACAGCGAAATAGATGAGAGGAGTTTAATCCTGTGATAGACTATTCCAAATACCTGAACAGCAGCATTCAGTCGCTAAGCCCTTCAGGTATCAGAAAATTTTTTGATATTGCCAACGAGATGGATCATGTTATCTCGCTGAGTATCGGCGAGCCTGATTTCCAGACGCCTTGGCATATCCGCGACGAAGGCATACGCAGTCTTGAAAAGGGCAGAACATGGTATTCGCCTAACCGAGGCTTTGCTGATTTGCTTGAACAGATTTCCAAATACTATGAAAGACGTTTTTCGCTTACATATAATCCTTCAGAGCAGGTTCTTGTTACTGTAGGAGGCAGCGAGGCTATTGATTTAGCGTTCCGCACGCTTGTTGAAAAGGGCGACGAGGTTATTATCCCTCAGCCTGCTTTCGTCTGCTACAATCCCTTGTGTGTTATGGCAGGCGGCGTTCCCGTAAATATCAACACCAAAAACGAAGATAATTTCCGCCTTAAAGCCGCTGATTTGGAAGCTGCAATTACCCCAAAAACAAAGCTTGTTGTATTGCCATTCCCGAACAATCCCACAGGCGCTATCATGGAGCGCAAAGACTTGGAAGAAATCGCCGAGGTTATAAAGCGTCATGATTTGTTTGTGCTTTCCGATGAAATCTACTGCGAGCTGACCTACGGCGACCTTAACCATGTTTCAATCGCTTCGATTGATGGCATGTATGAGCGCACGGTTGTAATCAACGGCTTCTCAAAGTCATACGCAATGACGGGCTGGAGACTCGGTTACGCTTTGGGACCCGCACCCGTTATAGCTCAGATGACCAAGCTTCACCAGTACGGAATTATGTCAGCGCCTACTACAGCCCAGTACGCGGCTATTGAGGCTCTGAAAAACGGCGACCGCGACGTCAACTATATGCGCGACGAATATGATATGCGCCGCCGTCTGGTAGTTGACAGCTTTAACGCGATGGGGCTTAGCTGCTTTGAGCCTCTGGGCGCGTTTTATGTGTTCCCGTGCATTAAATCCACGGGGCTTACCTCAGAAGAGTTCTGTACACGCCTTATCATGGAAAAGCATGTCGCTGTTGTGCCCGGCAACGCGTTCGGCGAATGCGGCGAGGGCTTTGTAAGAGTATCTTATTCATATTCACTCAGCCATCTTAAGGCGGCGCTGGAGCGAATCAAAGAGTTTTTGGGAGAGCTGAAAAATGGAGATTAAGCTTAAAGCTCCTGCGAAAATTAATCTTTCTCTTGACGTTTTGGGAAAGCGACCCGACGGCTACCATGAGCTTGCGACGGTAATGCAGGCGGTGGATTTGTATGATGAAATCACATTAACCGACAACGACAGCGGCAAAGTTACTATTTCATGCGATTACGAAGGCGTGCCATGCGACGACAGAAATATATGCGCCAAGGCGGCTTATAAGTTTTTTGACTATTGCAGGCTGCCTGTTTCCGGCGTTCATATCGACATAAAGAAAACTATTCCCACGCAGGCGGGGCTTGCGGGAGGCAGCAGCGACGGCGCGGCTGTTATTGTAGGTCTGAACAGCATGTTCAACACCAAGCTCAGTCCTAAAGAAATGTTAGACATAGGCGAGAGGGTAGGAGCCGACGTTCCGTTCTGCATTGCGGGCGGAATAAAGCTTTGTACAGGCATTGGCGGAACAATGAAAAAGCTTCCGTCGCTCCACGGCGCTCATATCGTTATCTGTAAGCCCGATACCGTCAGCGTATCAACAGCCGAAGCTTATCAGATGGTTGACGCGCTCGCGCCTCATCCGTGCTACACCGACGAAATGGTTAAGGCGCTGTACAGCAGAGACTTCTTCATGATAACCTCAACTATTTTCAACGACTTTGAGCTTGCACTGCAAATACCGGAGGTTGCTGAAATCAAAAAAATCATGCTCAAAAACAAGGCCAGAGGCGCGGGTATGTCAGGCTCGGGCTCGGCGGTTTTCGCGGTTTTCTCAAACGAAAACAAAGCTAAAAAGTGCGTTGATGCGCTTAAAGCGGATTACCCTAAAACCTTTCTGTGCAAACCGATAAAAATCGGCTGTTCAATTGAATAACTAATCATGACCTGTCAATAATTTCCATTAGTAAACGAAATGAAAGGCAGGTCATTATTTTTGAAAAACTTTATTAAAGCCGCTTGCGTGGCGTTCATACTTACAGTTGTTTACACAATGATTCCTTTTCAGGCGGCGTGCTCCGACATTACCGACGACGTTTTCCGCATGCATATTCTCGCAAATTCCGACAGTGAGGAGGATCAGAACCTAAAGCTAAAGGTGCGCGATAGGCTGCTTGAGTGTTCCCAAACGCTTTTTGAGCAGGCTAAAAGCAAGGAAGAAGCCGAGAAAGTAGTTGCCGACCATTTGCAGGAGCTAGCCGACGCCGCCACTGCAGAAATAGCCGAAAACGGATACAATTATGCTGTACAAGCCGAGATAACGCGCATGTACTTCACAACTAGGCATTATGAAAATTACACCCTCCCGTCCGGAATGTATGACGCATTGAGAATAACAATAGGCGAGGGCAAGGGGCACAACTGGTGGTGCGTAATGTTTCCGTCGCTGTGCATAAACACCAGCGCCGACGGCGACCGCAAAACCAAAGAGACGCTCGGAGACGAGGAATATGATTTGGTAAAGAACGAAAAACATGAATATAAGTTTTTTATCGTGGAATTTTTTGAAAAAATCCGCTCATCTTTCTTTTAAGTCCTTTTTTTGGGACATACTACGGTGTATAATAATATAAAGCTTAACGTAAATTGTCAAAGTGAACCCCAAGTTTTTTCGAAATTTTTGCTAAGTTAGTTGGGGTTCACCTTGACAAAAGTGCAGGGTATATATTTGGATATT
>OMYD01000096.1 GCA_900315195.1 uncultured Eubacteriales bacterium
GGCTTAGACTCCTTGTACATCTTAACGTACTCGTCGGACATATACTGGAAGTTGAGCATCCAGTTGTACATAATATTTTCCTCACCCTCGGGGATAAGAAGGTGAACCTTTACCATAAACTCCTTGTCAAGTCCTGCGTAGCAGGTAGCGTGATAGAGCTTTTTCCAGCGAGCGCTGTAAACCGCGTCCATAACAACCTTGTCAAGAGCCTCGCAGTCAACTCCGGGCTCGCCTGCAATACGTCTTGCGGTAGCGTAACGGCCGGTGATTGCGCCGTCGTTAAAGAGCAGAACCTTGGCATCCGGCTCAAGACCGAACTCCTCGCCGCGGTAAACAGGCATATCGGTAACAATAGTACCGGGTGAATTCTTAGCGAGGTTATAAGCCTCTTTAAGTGTGTTAACCTTTACAACGTTGTTGCCGTAAAAGGCAGCCTCGATGATTGATCTGGTCTTTGAAAAACCGACCTTTCCCTTTCCGATTTCGCTAATCGGATAATTAGCTTTTGTTGACATATCATTACTCCTTTGCTAAGGCGGAAACCGCCTGTTATTATACTATTATATGTGCTTTGCCTATGCACAGCCTATTATAGCATTATAAAAACCTTTTTGCAAGTGATATTGCAGTATTCTCAGACAATAATTGCAGAATGGCTGAATTATTGTTCTTTTACAGAAATATAACGTAGATTTTGAATTACAACGCCGCCGTTCCGTCATTTTTGTATAAGACATTAACTCTATTGACTTATATTGGCGAAAATGGTAAAATAGTGTCATATTAACAAATTTTAGATATCAGGTGAAGTTTATGGTAAAAACAGCTTGTTCGGCGGCATTACTTACGCTGTGCCTTGTTTTCGGACTAATACTTTTCTCGGGCTGCGGCGATAACGCGCAAAACAATGAAATTGTCGGCAAGTGGGTACCTGCTACCGCGACGATCAACGGCGAGACGGTGCAGTTTGGAGAGCTCAACACCGACAGCGACAAATTCGGATTTGTGTTTGAATCCAACGGAAGCTGCGAAATCACCATCGCAGGAACAAAAAACAGCGGCACCTACACCTTTAACGAGACCTCGGTTGATGTTGAGTACGGCGGAAAGAGCGAAAAGCTCAGATATTCCGACGGAATGTTAACGCTGAACTTCAACTACAACAACGAAACCACATCTTTTGTTTTCACCAAGGCGACGGAGACGAATTGAATTATAGCAATATTTCAAGGGACAGGATTTTTTGCCTGTCTCTTTTTTTAACTAAAATTATCACTAATTTAGGCACTTTCAATAATAATATGTACAAATTACAAAATTTTCATATATTTCTTCTTTGTTTATAAAAAAAAAAAAAAGCAACATAGATTTATGATATATAAGGAAAAATAATCATTCTGGTGAATTCTGCCCCTGCGGCAGGCCTTGCCACTTGGGCACTATTTGCCGAAATGGCTGACTTTGCCAAATTGACTATTCTTCGAAACGCAATTTTCGCAAAACGCGTAAAAGCGGTGCAGTGTGCTTACACCGTGCGTTTATGCGGAAAAATCTAATGAAAGGAAGATGGTAATTATAAACAAACATTCACACACCAAGCGTCATACGGCTAAAAGGAAAAGCTCGTTTTTGAGCACCTTGTCGATGCTGCTGGCTCTGCTGATGATGTTGTCTATCTCAATTGTGGGTATTCCGACAATTTCCGCGTTGAAGTGCTCATACTTTACCCATCAGGAAACGATTTACATTGATATGACCTCTGTGACCGGATGGGACGAAAGCGGAGCAAACATCAGGGTATACACCTATTACGGCGACAGCGATGAAGACTGGAACGTTGAGAATAACAAGGCGGATTCCGCTTGTTATACCAACGCGTGTTTCAAAAACGCAATCACCCCGTCATCGGTAGTAAATGATGTTTACAGCTTTGTCATTACCGGCGACAGGGTAGGCTACGTTAAGGTAATGCGTTTGGATTCCGACATGACAACGGTTTGGAATACTACCGGTTTTGCGTATAACAAAGACCGCTCCGGTTCGGCTAACTGTATTAAAATTAAAGGCTGGGACAACAATTATCAATGGACAACCTACTCTCCGACCGGCGGTACTGATTATTATGAAGTAACCGCAAGCCCGGACAGCACAATTACCGGAAACAGCAACCTTTACACCATTGACGCTACGTTCTATGATTACTACACGGACGGCGAAATTCAAAGAGGCTGGGGCAATATCAACTATGAGGAAAGCCACGGCTATTGGGAGCCCTACACAAAGCTGAACAACAAGATTGCTTCGGCAAGCGACGGCGTACCGTATCCAATGTACTTCGGTAACTTCTTTGACAAGAACGACGGTTACACCGGCGAGGGTTCGTCAAATATGGTGAAATTCACAAACAAGGTCAACAACTCATCACGCTTGGCTTCACCAAACTACTCTGTAGTCGGTTTAACAGGTCCTAATCTTGTAAACGGCGAATTGTACTATGCCGCAGACGGCGGTGGAAACGGTACAAAAAAAGTTCCGTTCTTTGATAAGTCGTTCTTACAAAGTAACAAGATTGGTTCGGTAGTAAACACCAAATTCCCAATGCGCAAGGTTGTTGACAACGGTATAACAACCTACAAGTTTAACAGCGAGGGTTCAACCGCTAAGAGTGCGGGAGACAGCGTTTGGTTTAACACTGCACGCGATACAATCTCCTACGGCACAGGAAACGCAAAGGGTTCTAAGGACGCGTTGTATTACTACTCCAATCCGAAAGCGGCAAGCGGCTATGGCTTCTTCCCGTTTGACAGCGTGAGAGGCGCTGACAAGGAAGCGCTTGATTTTGGTTTCGGTATGCGCGTTGACGTTAAGTTTAACCTCGGCGCTGACGACAGCAGTCACATCGGTCAGATTAAGGGAACAAATGGCAGCTATGCTGACCAGAAGTTTACTTTCACCGGTGACGACGACGTATGGGTATACGTTGACGGCAAGTTAGTTCTTGACCTCGGCGGCGACCATAAAAAGGCAAACGGAAGCATTAACTTCCACAACAGAACTGTAAGCGTTACCACAGGTACAAATACCTTGAACAGCGCTACCAGAAACCAAAGCTTTACTCTCGATAACTACGGAGATCCGACAGCGGAGCACACACTGACGATGTTCTACGTTGAGAGAGGTATGGTAGAGTCAAACCTCAGCTTTAACTTTAACTTTGCTCCCATCGGCAACGAGCTGATTGTTGACAAAACCGTAAACACAGAAGACATTAACACAGGTTTAAAAACAGCAGTTGCTGCAGCAGATACCTTTAGAGCAGCAGCAGTTGAACAGCTTGAAATTTGGGCTAATAGAAGTGGTTCCGAAATTGTAAAAAGAGCAGAAGGAGCAGATCCTGCATCTGTTGTATATGATGCAATTAGAATTACAAAAGAAACTGAAAGTGATGTTTTAATAGTAGATACAGCAGGAAGATTACACAATAAGAAATATTTAATGGACGAACTTCATAAAATTAAAAAAGTAATAACAAAAGAAATGGGGGATTTATCTCAAGAAGTACTTTTAGTAATTGACAGCACTACTGGTCAAAATGCAATAAACCAAGTAAAGGCATTTAAACAAGAAACAGATGTAACAGGTTTAGTTTTAACAAAGCTTGATG
>OMYD01000074.1 GCA_900315195.1 uncultured Eubacteriales bacterium
TAACTTCCTTTTCGGTATATGTGTTTGTGGTGAATTCATTATACCATATTCGGTTGTTACTTCTCTTTTTTATTGGTTCATATCATTTTAACACATACATTTTGATGCTAATCAGAGGCTGAAAAGTGAAATCACCCGCCGCTTTATGTCGCGCCGACAATAGAAATCTTATCGTAGTCAACCTTATAATGCGAGGTAACGGCGTCGTCAATTACCAGCGCGGCGGTGTCGTTTAACTGCTCGTTAGGCACAATTACGGTAACACCCTCATCGCTGATGTAGCAAAGGCAGTCGGAAAAGCCCTTTGCCTTTACAATACTCTCAATGCTGTCCTGTACCGTAAAGCTTTTCAGCAAGGTCTCAACATTCTTCTGAGCCTCGGACTTATCATCATCGGAGCCGTTTTCAATGTCAAAAACCTTTTTAGCGTCATCAATCACTTTGTCCTGAGTGCTCTGACGCTTTACCCTTTCCGCCGCAAAATATTCTGCCTGCGATTTTGAAAGCGATGATGTCTGTACGCTCTGATCCGCGGTAGCGTTGCTGACGTCAGCGTTTACATACGACGCCGCGCCAAGTTCCTTGGGCTTTGCTTTCGTCGCGCTTGAGCCAAACTGCCAGTTAACATAAACCGCCGCGCCCAGCGCCAGAACAAGCGCCGCCGAAATAATATGCTTTTTCTGAAATTTCATGACATGACCAACCTTTATTCTGATAATTTTGAAATACATACCTTTGCCGTTGAGATGTCAAGCGCCTTTGTTACAGCCTCTGTAATGCGCCCCACCGCAACGGGATCATCGCCTCCCTCGCAGATAACCAGCACACCGCGCACACGCGGCTCAATTGCCTTTGTTTTTGTGGTTCCGTTTTCAAGATAAACGTACTCCGCGCTGTTTTCCATCGTAAGCAGCACCCGTGTCTTACCCGCGCCCTGAATGTCGGATATCAGGGACTCAAGCTCACGCTGAACTCTGCTGCTGTATGACGATACAGAAAAACTCTCATCGCTGTCGCTTTGAGCTTTTTCCGAACCTAAGAAGGTTGACAGCATTATCAGCGCGACTCCCAAAACGCCGGCAATGATAATAATTTTGCGCAGTTTTCCGCTTTGTGACAGCCCGCGCAGCCGTTCCTTTATATTTTTTTCATTCATATTTTACTCCGTGATGATTCGCGGACGGACTGTAAAGTGTGTTTCCGTAATTTGTGTTATTCTGTCGCGCTCACCTTCCTGCTCTGTACCGATTGTTACCGCTATGTCGGATATTATGACGTGCGATTCATCGGTCAGCGCAAGCGTTATTTCAGCGCGGCGGATACTTATTCCGTTCTGCTCAAGAATATCTTTAAGCGCCGATTCAAGATTGAGTTTTGTTTGTGCAGTTACCTGACGGTTAAACGCCTCATCAACCGTAGCGCCGCCCGGAAGTGCCGAAGAACCGCTTTCCCAATCAGCCGAGATCCCGCTTATTGCCCGTGCTGTAGGCACAACCATACAGCATACCATAAACGCGCCCATTACAAGCCTTAACAGCTTTTTTGTTCCGCCGTCAGTTACAAAATTCGAGAGCAGAGCGATCAACACCGCTGAGCCGCATACAACCGCCGAAACCGAGTAAAGACCTCTCACGCGCTGTCACCGCCAATCGTAAACGCCGCGGCTGTAGCTATTATAAACACCGACATAACGCATAACAGAACAGCGATCAGTGTTGAAAACACCGTTCCTATCGCCTCTAGGAGCTTTGCGCAGCCGTCTACTCCCAAAGCCTCGGCAACCGCCTTGCCGATAAAAATACACAGTGACCAGCCGAGCCCCTGAAGAATCGACGGCAAAAATGTTACCGCGATTGCTATGATAACAAATATTCCTAGCCCTGATTTAAGCAGCGTAATGCTGCCCTGAACGCTTCTGAAAGCCTCGCTTAGCGCGCCTCCGACAACCGGTATAAACGAGCTGAGGGCGAACCGAGCTGTTTTTGAGGCTACGGAATCGACAGCGCCCGCGGCCGTCTGCCTCATAGCGAGCACCGCGGTAAACACAGTCATCACAAACGCCAGAAGCCACTTGGTGACCTTTGAAATCAATGCGAGAAACCCCTTGAGCCGTGTTTCGGCTGATATTCCCGCCGTAATACTTACGCCGAGAAAAATATTCATAAACGGCAGAATAATATCGGAACAGACTCTTGCAACTCCCTGCCCCGAAGCGACCATAGACGCATGATATGAAACCGCGCTGACTCCCTTTCCGGATGTAGCCATCATAACAGCCACCACAGGAATATAAGCAAGAAACAAATTCGCGCTGCACGATATTACGCCTCCCGCGCCGCTGATAAACACGACAGCGGGGACAGCTACCGCGCAACTTATAGATAGAGATGCGACTGTATGCACCGTTGAGCTTATATCATCGGACAGGCTGCTTTTATAAGCCGAAAGCATGGCGCACAAAATCAGCACGGCAATAACGGTAACAAGCCCTTTTAAAGGGGAGCTGAAGCTTTCGCGTGTCATTGAGGCAAGCTGCCCCATTATTCCCTCAAAGCTTAGCTTAGTAAGAGCGTTTGCGTCGGCTGAGCCTACTCCAAGCTCCTTCATGCGGCTTGCAGCCTCGTCGGAAAGACTGTTGTAAACTCCTGAATAGTCATAGGCTATATCCATTTTTTCACTTCCTACCTTTGCAAGATCGACAGCACCGTGTTGAGAATATCGGTGTAAAGCGGCAAAGCCGTCACGGTTACAAGAATTTTTCCCGCGAGAGTGACGTTCGCGGCCAGCGCGCTGCTGCCCGCGTCACGGCATGTTCCGGCAGTAAATTCCGTCAGCAGACAAATTCCGATAACTTTTAGCAGAATGGCGACGTAACCCGTGCTTATTCCCGACGCCGACACAATACTGTTTACGGTGTTTATTACCGAAGCAACCTGACCAAGCATGGCTGTAAGGACAATTACCGATGCCGCCGCTGTAAGCAACAGGGCAATTTCTCCGTTTTTGGGGCGCAGTGTAAGCGCCAGAACAGCCGAGGTGATTGCCGCCGCCGATATGGCTATAATGCTCATCAGAATCCGAACAGCCGCTTTATAGTGGCGAAAAGATTGCTGATTTGCGCTACTATAAGCGTCAGAACCACAATAAGCCCGGCAAGCGAGGTGAGCATTGCCTGATCCTCGCGTCCGCTTCGTGTAAGTAATTGGCACAGCACCGCAACGATTATTCCGATTGCCGCGATTTTAAAAATAAGCTCTACGTCCATTGTCAAACCCTTCTACAGGAACATCAGCGCAGCCGAAACGCCCGCAAACAGCCCCAGTGATTTGTATAACTTTGATTTTTGTAATATGTCGTCCTCAGCGCCGCTCTGCTGCTTTGAAAACATTCCCTGATAAAGCGCTATGTGGCTTAGCTGTCCTTCAACATCGGTTGTTCCGAGTCCGTCGCCGAATTCCCTGAGCAGAGCCATATCTGTGCCGTTTAGCCGCCATCTCTTTTGAAAGTCAGCGATTGTAATTTGCCACATTTTTGAAAAAGGCTGGCTGTAATCATCCTCAGGGAACGAGAATAATTCTCCGCAGGAATTAACAAGTACCGCTATATCGGCGCTCCTGTAGCGCACGGCGGTTGAAAGCGAAGATAAAAACACCGAGAATTCCCTCAGAAAATCACGCCTGAGCTTTAACCTCTGCACATACACACAGCCCATTAAAAATCCCGACAACGATATAAGCGCGGCGCCGAATATTTTAAGCGGCAACAGATTCGCCCTCCCTGAATACCTTGGCAACCTCGCCCGCGCGCTCTCTTCCGCGAAGAAAGATTATTGTTGAAAACGCACCCGTTGAAAGAATCCGTTTAAGAGCAGGTCTTGAAAGCAGCTCGTCTTTGCTCCGCGCGTGAGCAGTAGCGATAAGACGCACTCCGCTGTTGACGCACTGACGAACGGCGCGCACATCCTGCTCTGAGCCGATTTCGTCACAAATAATAATACCCGGCGACATACTTCTAAGCGCCTGCTCCATAGCCTGAGCCTTTGGGTAACCGTCAAAGACATCGCACATGCCGACGTCGTTCTGCGGAACGCCGGCAGTCACCGCCGCAAGCTCTCCCCTTTCATCAATCAAAGAAACGCCCGCTCCGTCAGCGGTTGAAAAAAGCCTTGCTAAATCCCGCAGAACCGTTGTTTTGCCTGAGCACGGAGCTCCGCAAAGCAGCACACCGCCGCTGTCGTATTTTATCGCGCGGAAAATACCGTGGGCGCAGCCTATGTGCTCGCGCGCGATTCTGATATTGATTGAGGTTATGTCGCGGACATTAACAATATCTGTGCTATCCGTTACGGCTGTTCCGCAGATACCCGCTCGGTGGCCGCCTCTGAGCGTGATAAACCCGTTTATAATCTCGCGCTTTCGGGCGTAGACAGAATAGTCACATATGCGCTGAAATGTCGACTCAACGTCCTCACGCCGCGAAGTTAATAAATCCCCGTCAGGCAAATCTGTCAGGCTGCCGCTTTGCGTCAGATACAGGGTTTTTCCGGGACAAACCACCGCCACAGGTCTGCCGACTCGCAGTCGGATCTCCTGAGCCTCGTCCTCAAGCCGGCCGAAATGCTTTGACAACGCCCTGAACAGCGGAGGACTTAAACACCCGGCAGCCTGAGCGAAGCGGCTGCTTGTATAATCTGTCATTTTTATTACCTCCTCATACTAAATTCCGTTAAAAAGCCTTAAAACAGATGTTAAAGTATTTTATTGGATATTAGTATCAGTTGCTACAATGCATTGTATGCGGACGGGCCGTAAAATAGAACAAGCGCCCGCGGGCGCTCTTTCACTTATAAAAAAGGGCCCGGTAAAAACCAAGCCCTTATATAATTATTGATTTATCATATTCAGCAGCTCTTCCTCGCTTATAATCGGAATCCCCAACGACTGAGCCTTTGTAAGCTTGCTGCCCGCTTCCTCTCCCGCAACTACAAAGGAGGTCTTTTTGCTGACCGACGACGAAGTCTTGCCGCCGTTAGCTTCAATTAGCTTAGCCGCCTCGCTGCGCTTCATGCTAGGAAGGGTACCCGTGAGAACAAAGGTTTTACCCTCAAACACTCCGCCGCTTTGTTTTATTGCCGAAGGCTTCATTTCAAGCCCAAGCGTTTTTAGCTGCTCAATAAGCTCGCGCGTACCCTCAAGCGAGAAGTAGTTTTCAAGGCTTTCGGCCATAACGCTGCCAAAGCCCTCGATTGCCGCAAAATCCTCAGCCTTGGCGTTCATTATATCGTCGATTGTAACGAAGTTTTCGCACAAAAGCTTTGCCGCCTTTAATCCGATATTGCGGATTCCGAGAGCAAAAACAAGACGGTAAAGCTCGTTATGCTTTGACTTTTCAACAGCGGCGATAAGGTTGTTTGCCGATTTTTCCGCTTTTCTGTCAAGCGCGGTAATATCCTCAGCCTTTAACCTGTAAAGATCTGCTGGAGAGCTAACAAGTCCCTCGTCTGATAACTGCTCAAGCACAGCGGGACCCAAACCGTCAATATCCATAGCGTCACGGCTGACAAAGTGGATAAGATGCCGCAAAAGCTGCGCCGGGCAATCGGTATTTGTACAGCGGATTGCCGCCTCGTCATCCTGAGAAACGGGACTTCCGCAGGACGGGCAAACCGTCGGGAACTTATAACACTTTTCGGAAGATTCGCCGTGCTCAACAACCGACAGCACCTCCGGAATTATCTCACCCGCCTTGCGGATAAGCACGGTGTCGCCGATGCTTATTCCGCGCTCCTCAATAAAATCTCGGTTGTGAAGCGTGGCTCTGCTTACGGTAGTGCCCGCGAGCAGAACAGGTTCAAAAATCCCGACAGGAGTAAGCACACCTGTTCTGCCGACGTTTATTTCGATGTTGAGCAGCTTTGTTGTCTTTTCCTCAGGCGGATATTTGTACGCCTCTGCCCATTTAGGGTATTTGGCGGTGCTGCCAAGCAGCTCGCGCGCCGAAAAGCTGTCAACCTTTACGACCGCGCCGTCAATAGCGTAGTCGTATTCTCCGCGCCGGTCGCCGATTTCTTCAGTCTTTTTTATAACGTCCTCTATATTGTCGCACACGCTGTAAAAAGATGTAGGAAAACCGAGCTGCTTTAGATAATTAAGGCTCTCGCGGTGGGAGCTGAGTGTCACGCCCTCAACCTGCTGAATATTGAAAACAAAAATGTCAAGCCCGCGCTGTGCGGTGATTTTGGCGTTCTTCTGGCGCAGCGAGCCTGCAGCCGCGTTCCGCGGATTCTTTGCGGGCTTTTCGTCGTTTTCCTCCTGACGGCGCACAAGCTCGTCAAAGCTTTTGAAAGACATATAAACCTCGCCGCGAACCTCAAGATAAGGCGGAGCGTTTTTCAGGCGCTTAGGCAGCGACTTAATCGTCATCAGGTTATCGGTAACGTCCTCGCCCGTTGTTCCGTCACCTCGGGTTGAGCCGCGCACAAAAACGCCGTTA
>OMYD01000075.1 GCA_900315195.1 uncultured Eubacteriales bacterium
TCATAGCCACGCCTCCTTTAATGTTTCTTTCAGTGTATTTCTTGCTCTCAAAAGTCTGGACTGAACGCCGCTTTCCGAGATTTTCAGAATATCGGCAATTTCTTTGCAGCTGTAGTTTTCGTAATAATACAGATGCAGTACCGTGCTGTACTTTTTGGGCAGCTTCATTACTTCACTAAACAGTTCCTGCTTTTCTGACTCTATGTATGAAGGCTCTTCATTCAGCTCGTCGATCGAAGTAACATTTCTGTGCCAAAAGGATTTCCACATGTTTTTACATTCATTGATTGCCGACCTGATAAGCCATTTCCTTATGTGTTCATCGTCCTCGAACTGTGTATCTGATTTCAGAAGCTTCAAAAAAGTATTTTGAACGGCGTCCTCAGCGTCGTTTTTGTTTTTGCAATAGCTCAGCGTTGCTCTGAACACGACGTCTGTGTACTTCCTTGCGATTCTGTTAAACTCGGCAGCTTCCATTCATTCCTCTCCTTTCTGAGATGATAGCAGCAAAGCAGGTTTTCTGTTTTGCCGCTTTTGAAAGGCCTTTCACTATAATAACAACTCAAAACGTCAAAAAATCCCAAAAATTTAAAATATTTTTTCAATAACAAGAATACCATAAAACAGAAAATATAACAACAGAAAATGCCGCCGAGCTAAAAAGCTTGACGGCGATTTTTATTCTCTATTAGAATTACTCCCGCTCGATAGCACTTAAACATGATTATTTGATATATCCATTTTCTCCTGCCTTAATCCCCTCTTGTTATCAACGTTGATAACAGCAAAAAGTGAAACTCTGTTTTCTAAAAAATCATAGACATTTAAAAAATATAATGCTATAATTATTTATAGTACTCTATTCATTTACAGGTGATTTGATGGAAAAAGAAAAGTATATTGATGGTCATGCTCTTGAAATATTACATGAAAGCTTTCCAGAAGAATGGAACGAAATACAAGAAGCACTCAAAAATTTAATGCTTACCGTTGCCGACATTACTAAAGCGGGAGGAAACGAATCACCTATTCCTAAGAAATTTGATGATACTCTTTATCCTTTCGGATGGCGTGAAATACGTATTTCTGGGGATTTGTTGGTAAAGAAATATCCCCGACAAGCAGTCCAACGCAGAGGACGCTTTTCTAATGAACCGTTTGAAACAGAACTTATTGAAGGCTATATTGATGGCCATAATATAGATTTTTTAAAAAACAAAGTTGCTTTTGATATGGAATGGAACAGTAAAGATCAAACCTTTGATAGAGATTTACTGGCTATGAGGACATATTTTGATTGCGGACTAATCGACGTCGGTGTAATTGTTACCAGATCAGAAGAACTAAATGAAATTTTTAAGAAAATGGGAATCTTAACAAAGTACGGTGCTTCAACAACTTGGATCGGAAAACTGCTTTACAGATTGGATAGCAGACGCAACGGCGGCTGCCCAATTTTAGCAATAGGAATAAAAAAGGGGTGTGTTGTCGATTATGAGTAATTTAGAGGAAACAATACAAAATTTATTATCATTCACAAAAGGGAAAAAATACAATACAATTTATGCAGATCCTCCGTGGCAGTTTCAAAACCGAACCGGAAAAGTTGCACCTGAGCACAAAAGACTAAACAGATACGAAACAATGACATTGGAAGAAATAAAAAAACTGCCTATTTCAGAGATTGCCGACGATAAAGCTCACTTATATTTATGGATACCTAACGCATTATTACCTTCCGGATTAGAGGTTATGGATGCTTGGGGATTTGAATACAAAGGAAATATTGTCTGGGAAAAAGTAAGAAAAGACGGTTTCCCTGATGGTAGAGGCGTTGGTTTTTATTTTAGGAATGTTACAGAGTTGCTTCTTTTTGGAATTAAGAAAAAAAGCTCTCCAAACCGAACTTTATCACCGGCACGTTCTCAGGTAAATCTTGTCAGATCACAAAAAAGAGAACATAGTAGAAAGCCAGACGAAATCATTCCAATTATTGAATCATGCAGTTCACCCGCTCGAATTGAATTGTTCGCACGAGGAGATCGAGAAGGTTGGGATATGTGGGGGAATCAAGCTAACGCAAACTATGAACCCGATTGGAATACATATAAAAACCATACAACTGCACAAAACGATCAAACTTTAAATAATATCTCTGCATAATATTAAGCCCTTAGCTACATTTGACCACGGCTAAGGGCTTGATTATTTGTTCAAATATTACTCCCATTCCACAGTTCCCGGAGGCTTGCTGGTGATGTCGTAGACTACCCTGTTGACGTGCTCGACCTCGTTGATAATGCGGTTGCTGACGTTGCCGAGAATATCATAGGGTATCTTTGCCCAGTCGGCGGTCATAAAGTCGTCGGTTGTTACGGCGCGGATCGCTACAAGCTCGTCATAGGTGCGCGCGTCGCCCATTACTCCAACGGTCTTTACGCCCGGAAGCACCACAAAGAACTGGCTGAGCTCCTTTGCGTAGCCGCATTTATCCATTTCATCGCGCAGAATCGCGTCCGCCTCCTGCAAGGTCTTTACGCGCTCGGCGGTGATTTCGCCGATAACGCGCACGCCCAGTCCGGGACCGGGGAACGGCTGGCGCCATACAAGCTCATGCGGCAGACCGAGCTTTTCGCCTACCGCGCGGACCTCGTCCTTAAACAGGTCTTTTAAAGGCTCGATGATTCCCTCAAACTTGATGTCCTTCGGTACGCCTACCTGATTGTGGTGGGTTTTTATTTTTGCCGCGTCGCCCTTACCGCTTTCAATGCGGTCGGGGTAAATCGTGCCCTGGGCGAAGAAGCCCGAGCCGTATTCCTCGCGGATCTTGTTCCAGAAAACGTTATAAAATTCGGTTCCGATAACGTTGCGCTTTTCCTCGGGGTCAGAGATCCCCTTAAGCTTTGAAAGGAACTCCTCCTGACAGTTTATGCGGACAAAGTTCATGTCAAACAGCTTTGTAAAAGTGTTTTCGACAAAGTCGCCCTCGTCCTTGCGCATAAGCCCCTGGTCGACAAATACGCAGGTGAGCTGTTTGCCGATAGCCTTGCTTAAAAGCGCGGCGGCAACGGAGCTGTCAACGCCGCCCGAAAGTCCGAGAACAACGCCCTTGTCCCCTACCTTGGCCTTTATTTCGGCAACGGTGTCGTCGATAAAGCTGTCCATCTTCCACTCGCCCACACAGCCGCATACATTGTAGAGAAAGCTGCGCAGCATGTCGCTGCCGTGCTCGGTGTGGTTTACCTCCGGATGAAATTGCACGCCGTAAAGCTTCTTCTCGTCATTAGCCATTGCCGCCACGGGGCAGTGAGCTGTAGTCGCCGTTACGGTAAAGCCGTCGGGGACCTCGTTTATATAATCGCGGTGGCTCATCCACGATACTCCTCTTTCGGGAAGGTCATTGAAGAGCGCGCTGTCCGTGCTGTAGTCGGTAACCGTTTTTCCGTATTCGCTGACGGAATTGTCCTCGGCGGAAACAACGTTGCCGCCAAGCGAGTAAGCCATAAGCTGACAGCCGTAGCAGATTCCGAGAATCGGGATGCCGAGGGTAAAAATTTCGGGCGTGTAGTGCGGAGAAGCGGGATCGTAAACGCTGTTGGGGCCTCCCGTAAATATGATACCCTTGGGATTTATTTCCTTTATACGCTCAATATCGACGGTGTACGGCAGAATTTCGCAATACACGTTGCACTCGCGCACACGGCGGGCAATCAGCTGATTATACTGACCGCCGAAATCAAGGACGATGACTGTTTCCTTCATAGCTTTCCCCCACAAAAAATAACTTTAGGGCGCACACTCAGGCGCGCCCATTTATATTGAATTAAAGATTAACGATAGATAATGTCATTACGCGACGGGCCGTTGGATACCATCTTTATCGGCACGCCGATTTCCTTTTCGGCAAACTCGATGTAATCGCGGCACTCCTTGGGAAGCTCGTCGTAGTTTTTGATGCCCTTGAGCTTTGTTGTTGAGGGGAAGTAATCGATTACCTCGCCGTCAAGCTCATAGCCTACGCAAACGGGGATTTCGTCGAGATAGCCCAGAACGTCAAGCACGGTAAACGCAACCTGAGTAGCGCCCTGAACCATGCAGCCGTAGCGTGTGGCAACCAAATCGAGCCAGCCCATTCTTCTAGGTCTGCCTGTTGTTGCGCCGAATTCGCCGCCGTCGCCGCCGCGGCGTCTGAGTTCGTCAGCCTCGTCGCCAAAAATCTCGGAAACGAATTCGCCCGCGCCTACAGCGCTTGAATAAGCCTTTACAACCGTTACAATCTCCTTGATTTCATAAGGAGGAATACCAGCGCCTACAGCGCCGTAGCCCGCGATTGTATTTGAGGATGTAACCATGGGATAAATACCGAAGTCGGTATCCTTAAGAGAGCCGAGCTGACCCTCAAGAAGGATGGTCTTGCCCTCCTTGAGCGCTTTGTGAACAACGGTAAACGCGTCACCTACATACGAGGCAAGCTGCTCCTTGTATTCCATCAGCTTATCAAAAACCTCCTCCTCGGTGATGGGAGGCTTGTTGTAAAGGTTTTTAAGAGTGGCGTTTTTGATTTCGAGCGCGTGGCTGATTTTGGCCTTGAGCGAATCGGGATCGTCGTAAAGCTCGTTGATCTGGAAGCCGATTTTTGAGTATTTATCGGAATAGAAGGGCGCAATACCGCTCTTGGTAGATCCGAAAGAATTCTTTCCGAGACGCTCCTCCTCGTAGCAGTCAAACGCTACATGGTACGGCATAACAATCTGAGCGCGGTCTGAAATGATGATGTTGGGCTCCGGAACGCCGCGATCCTTAAGCTCCTTCATTTCCTTGACGAAATTCTCCACGCTGAACGCAACACCGTTGCCGATGATGTTAATGATGTTTTGGTGGAACACGCCCGAGGGAAGCTGATGAAGTGCGAACTTTCCGTAGTCGTTGATGATAGTGTGGCCTGCGTTGGCACCGCCCTGGAAGCGTATTACCATATCGCTGCCGCTGGCGAGAACGTCGGTGATTTTGCCCTTGCCCTCGTCGCCCCAGTTGGCGCCTACGATTGCTTTTACCATGGTATTTTCTCCTTTTTATGTAAAGTGTAATGAATAATTAAACGTTGATTTCGGGCTTGTCGGACTCTACGTCCTTGTACTTTTCAAGCACGGGAGTAACGCATTCGCTGAGGAAGTCCTCGGTCTGCTCCTTTGCCCTGCCCGTGTATTTTTCAGGCTGAAGAATGTTTTCAAGCTCCTCAAGAGTAACGCCGAACGCCTTGTCAGCCGCGATTCTCTGCAGCAGGTCGTTTTCGCCGCCCTCTTCCTTGATAACCTTTGAGGCTGCCATTGAGTGAACGCGGATCCTCTCGTGAAGCTGCTGACGGTCGGCGCCGCGTTTTTTAACAGCGTCCATCATGATATTCTCGGTAGCCATAAACGGAAGCTCTTTTCTGAGGCGCTGCTCGATAACCTTAGGATAAACCACAAGGCCGTCAGCGACGTTAGCGTACAGAGAAAGGATTCCGTCAACCGCGAGGAATGCCTCGGGAACGCTGAGACGCTTGTTTGCCGAGTCGTCGAGGGTGCGCTCAAACCACTGGGTAGCGGTGGTGAAATAGCCGTTGAGCACGTCAACCATTACATATCTCGACAGCGAACCTATGCGCTCGCTGCGCATGGGATTGCGCTTGTAAGCCATTGCAGAGCTGCCGATCTGATTCTTCTCAAACGGCTCCTCAACCTCTTTAAGGTGCTGGAGAAGCCTGATATCGTTCGAGAACTTTGCGGCAGACTGGGCAATTCCCGCCAAAACGTTGAGGAACTGGGAATCGAGCTTTCTTGAATAGGTCTGTCCCGAAACGGGGAAACATGCCTGATAGCCCATTTTCTCGGCAATTTTCTTGTCGATTTGCTTGCATTTTTCATGGTCGCCGTCAAACAGCTCCAAAAAGCTTGCCTGTGTGCCCGTTGTACCCTTTGATCCGAGGAGCTTAGCCTTTGAAAGCTGGTACTCAACATCCTCAAGATCCATCAAAAGCTCCTGCAGCCAGAGTGTGGCGCGCTTTCCGACGGTAGTGGGCTGAGCAGGCTGAAAATGTGTAAACGCGAGTGTGGGCAGCGCTTTGTACTCGTCAGCGAACTTTGCGAGATTACGGATAACGGTAATCAGCTTGTCGCGGATAAGGCGCAGGCCCTCGGTCATAATGATAATATCTGTGTTGTCGCCGACGTAGCATGAGGTGGCTCCGAGGTGAATAATGCCCTTTGCGTTGGGGCACTGCACTCCGTAAGCGTAAACGTGGCTCATTACGTCGTGACGGACAAGCTTTTCACGCTCAACTGCGACGTCGTAGTTGATGTCGTCGGCGTGAGCTTTAAGCTCGTCTATCTGCTCCTGAGTGACAGGCAGACCGAGCTCCATTTCAGCCTCGGCAAGGGCAATCCAGAGCTTTCTCCAGGTTCTGAATTTTTTGTCGGGTGAAAAGATGTATTTCATATCCTTGCTGGCGTAGCGCGCCGACAAGGGTGATTCATAGGTATCTTTAATCATAATGTTCTCTCCAATCTGCTGTCATTCATTAATAAATCAGTTTTCGGTTTCGTCCTTCGATACGCACGGAGACGCGTCGCGTCCCGAGAACTCCATTCCGCCGCGCTCCTTGCCCTCAAGGGTGAGCTTGGTGGTTTCGGCAGGATATTCGCCGGTAAAGCAGCCCTGACAGAAGCCTGTGGGCGCATAGCCTATCATCTCGTGAAGCGACTCAACGGGAAGATAAGCCAGAGAATCGGCGCCGCTGAGCTTTGTGATTTCGTCAATGGTGTGATTTACGGCAATAAGCTCTCCACGTGAAGGAATATCGGTACCGTAATAGCACGGCCACATAAACGGCGGCGAGCTGATGCGCATATGAACTTCCTTTGCACCTGCGTCACGAAGCATTGTTACAATGCGGTCAACCGTGGTACCGCGAACAATACTGTCGTCGATCATAACAACGCGCTTGCCCTTTACCATATCGCCGATAGGGTTAAGCTTAATTCGAACGCTCTTCATGCGCTCCTTCTGGCTGGGCTTTATAAAGGTTCTGCCGATATAGGCGTTTTTGACGATAGCCTTTTCGTAGGGTATCCCCGATTCCTCAGCGTAACCGATAGCCGCGTCAATTCCCGATTCGGGAACGCCGATTACCATGTCCGCTTCAACGGGACATGTGCGGGCAAGGATTCGCCCCGCCTGCTTTCTGGCCTCATAAACGCTTACACCGTCAATCAGCGAGTCGCTGCGGGCAAAATAAATGTACTCAAAAATACAGATAGATTTCTTCTTTTCGGGGAAGTCGGGGCGGAGGCTGTGATAGCCTTCCTCTCCCTCGCCGTCTATTACGATAATCTCACCGGGTTCAACATCACGGATAAACTTGGCTCCGCAGGCGTCAAGCGCCGCGCTCTCGCTGGCTACGACAACGGAATTGTTGTACTTGCCGATACAGAGCGGACGGAAGCCGTGAGGGTCGCGGGCGGCGATTATTTTACGGGGACTCATAACAAGCAGAGAATACGCGCCCTGAATGCGGCGCATAGCCTCGGCGACAGCCTCCTCAACCTTATGGCAGTGCAGTCTTGCGCGGGCTATAAGATAACAGATAACCTCGCTGTCGATGGTCGTCTGGAAAATTGCGCCCCTCTGCTCAAGCTCACGGCGGATTTCAACGGCGTTTGTAAGGTTGCCGTTATGGGCAACGGCAATTGTACCTTTTACATAACGCATAACAAGCGGCTGCGCGTTTTCAAGCACAGAGCCGCCTGCTGTTGAATACCGAACGTGAGAAATTCCCATCTGACCGTCCAGCGAGTCGAGAATATCATTGTTGAAGACCTCGCTGACCAGTCCCATGTTTTTATGATAATCAATGACGCCCTCATCCGATACCGCGATGCCGCAACTCTCCTGACCTCTGTGCTGTAAAGCCAGAAGTCCGTTGTAGCAAGCATAAGCGGGATGCAGTGTGCCGTCGCTGAGAACGCCGAAGACTCCGCACTCCTCGTGCAGGCCTTCCTTGTAGTATTGATCAAATGAATAACTCAAAATTTCACCATCCGAATATTGGGTTTGGTTAAACTGGGTATATTATTTATCAAGGCCGACGCGCTTCATCATCTCGGCGTAAGCCTCTTCTACACCGCCCATGTCACGGCGGAAACGATCCTTGTCGAGCTTCTCCTGGGTGTCCATATCCCAGAAGCGGCAGGTATCGGGAGAAATCTCGTCAGCGAGAATGATTGTGCCGTCAGCAAGCCTGCCGAACTCGATCTTAAAGTCGATGAGGTCAACGTTGCACTGCTTAAAGAACTCAATCATAACCTCGTTGATCTTCATGGTGTACTTGGCAATAGTGTCCAGCTCCTCTTTGGTAGCGGCGCCGATAGCGATAATCTGGCTGTCGTTGATCATGGGGTCGCCGAGAGCGTCGTCTTTAAGGCAGTATTCAAGAGTGGGACACTTGAAAGCTGTTCCCTCGGGAACGCCGAAACGCTTTGAGAAAGAACCCGCAGCCTTGTTTCTTACGATAACCTCCAGAGGCACGATAGTAACCTTTTTAAGAACGGTATCGCGGTCGTTGAGCTCCTCGACAAAGTCGGTGGGAACGCCCTTTTCCTCAAGCAGCTTGAACATGAAGTTGGACATGCGGTTGTTTACAACGCCCTTGCCTACGATTGTGCCCTTTTTCTCGCCGTTAAACGCGGTGGCGTCGTCCTTATAGGATACTACGCAGTAATCGGGATTCTCGGTGGCATAGACTTTTTTGGCTTTGCCTTCGTACATAAGCTCTTTCTTTTCCATGATGATTCCTCCATTTGACCCAATTAGGGTATGATAAAAATACAGTATATATTATAATATAGATTGGCAAATCTTTTTACCGTATTAGAATTAAAATGACTTTTTTCGTTAATTTTCACGATAGCACAGAAATGTATCAAAAGTATCTTTATTTTTGGTGATGTTGCAATTTGAGAGAAAAATCTTCTAAAGCAATTCTATATCATACTCCGCCAGATAACGCTGAATTGCTGTTACGTCATTAATTGAAAGCACGCAGTCGCGGTTTACATCAGCGGCGAATTTGGCATTAACGCTCATCTCCTCGTATTCCGAAAGGCAGCGCTGAATCTCTGTTACATCCTTTACGGTCACAACTCCGTCGCCGTTCGCGTCGCCCGACAGAACATCAATATTCATCGAACCCGTAATTACGTTTTTAAACACATTAAGCGACGGCAAAGCTTTTCCGCCCGCGTCGAAAAACGCCTGATTGTCCACAGCGCTTCCGCCAAAGTACTGACCGGCGTCGTCGGGGTCATACTCAGCGGAATATGATGAAGCCCAGCCGCAGCCGTATCTTTCCCAAAGCTCCTTGTTTTTATTGTACTGACGTGTCCACGCGCTGCCGCTTTTGCCTGAAGTGTCCCCTACTGTGATCCAAGCTCCCTCCCAGTAGAATACTCCTAGCCCTCTGCCGTTATGGACATTGTTAACCGCATTCATAACAGAGCGCACCTCGTCGGCCTGCCCCTGAGTTGAAAAATCCCATAGCATATTTTCGCCTGTATTGTTGTTCCATTGGCTTATGGTGTTGCCGTGACCGTCGGTATCGTCGAGCGTGAAAGGATACGAGGTCTCGGCTACCATGGTGTATTTGCCGTACTTGTCAGCGGCGTAATTCAGAACGTCGGTAAGGTTACTGAGGCTGTCGTGCCAGCTCGGATAATACGACGTGGCAAATACATCATAATCGACACCCTTTTGACTGAGGTAGTCGGCGAGCCACTTTATTGTTGAGGTCTTTTCCGGGTTTGTAAAATGCAGCGCGACAAGAACTTTTTTATCGAAATCACGCACCGCCTTAGCACCTGCCGAAAACAGCTTATGAACGTCGTTAAAGTCTGAAACACCCGAGATTCCCGAGGTAGTTTC
>OMYD01000025.1 GCA_900315195.1 uncultured Eubacteriales bacterium
CCTCGCAAAGCTTGAAAATCACGTCAAACGACACGCCAACATTGCCAAGCTCGATGGCGCTGATATGGCTGCGCGCGATATCAAGCTTTTCCGCAAGTTGCAATTGAGTAAAACGTTTTCTTTTTCTGTAATATACAACGTTCAATCCGAATTTCTCATATAATTCCTTGTATTCCGATTTCATAAAACCACCTCATACCTATTTATTATAAGGTGATTGTGAACAATTATAAACCATGCTAAAATGTCATAATGACATTGACGCAGGTCGTTTTATAGTTTATAATAGAATTACCGATAATCGGAATAAATTAAAGGAGTTATGAGAATGTTTTGTGAAAAATGCGGAAGCCAAATCGAGGGCAATGCCACCTTCTGTCCTAAGTGTGGAATTAAGATAAATAACGATACTACTCCACCTGCCGGACAATCAAAAACGAGTATACAAAAAAACAAAAAGCCGCTGATAATCACCTTAGCTATTATTCTGGCGGTGGTTATTACAGCAACGATCATCGGAGTTTCCGTATCGTCATGTAAAAAGGACAAAAGCTTGGAAGGTATGCTGACTGCACATACGTGGATCAAAAAAAATAATAACTTTACATATACAATAGATTTCAAAAAAAATGGAACATGTATTAAAAGAGCTGTTGGAGACAATTCAGATTATAATCAAACAGAGTATGGTACTTGGAGTATTACAGGCAATGAGTTAAAATGGAAACCTTCAAGTAAAACTCATACTTATCACTTTTGGGAGAATCTTTCTGATACCGATATTGAACGAAATGTAATCGGCAGCAAATCATATTCATGGTATGTTTCTGATAAATACTTTGTTTATTGCAGAGATTCAGACAGCAATTCAATTGCCTATGAAGCACAATAGTATTTAAAGAATCAAACCACATTCTACTAGAAAGGATTATCATAATGAAAAGAACCATATCTATTATGATTTCATGTTTGCTTTGCATTATTTTCACTTCTTGTGGAAGCACACAATCTAAAAAAAACTTAGAGGAAAAGTTAACTGCACACACATGGGTATTTAATTGGGTAAGAAACAATAAGACTTACTACACACACATTTTTATGTTTAACAAAAATGGTACCTTTAACTCAAACTCAATTGAATATGATGGCGAAGGAAGAATTGAAGAAGAAACAACTGATGAAGGAACCTGGACTTTATCAGAAGATAAAACCTTAACAATTATGCCTAATGACCCAGAAGACACGAAATCTATTAAATGGAATACCGACGTTACCGATGCTGATTGCGAACAGCTTCTTAATTCTGCAAAATACAATTCTGCAGAATACAAAAAGGAAAATGCTTTTAAAGATTGGTATGTTTCTGACAGCTTTTTTAAAATTGGATATTATGTTTTTACTCCGCAATAATCCTAGAATAAAAATGAGGTATGAATATGAATAAAACACTTAAGAATGTAATATACATAGCTATAATGGCATTATTTGTTTTAGGATTAACTGCCTGCGGAAGTGATGAATCAACAAGCGGCAATAATTCAAATCAAAGCACCACAAACAGTAATAAAGATTTAGCTTCAATACTTTCTTCGCACACTTGGGTAAATGAAACCACATTTAAATCCTCAAACAAAGAATCGCGTACATTTGAATTCATGAATGATGGTTCTTTTGTATTTACTTACAAAAAAATATATAGTGATTCAAAAAAAGAAAATGATTTTGATCAATACAATGGATACTGGCAACTCACAAACACTAATTCTTTAGTGATTGAATTTAGTAATTATGAAGGCGAAGAAGATAAGTCAACACAGCTTAATACATGGAATGACAATGTAACCGATGATGATTGTTCTCGAATTTTAAACGATGACATTCCCGAAAGTTTAGAACACAACTGGGGCAAATACAATTGGTACGTATCGGAAAAATACCTTTTCTTTTCAAATACCGTATATTCCGCAAAATAATATTTAGAATATACAACGGACTCCCGATATGGAAGTCCGTTGTTGTTTACTTATTCAAATGTTATTCCGCTATTTTCAGTTCATGCTTCAAGGCGTTTTGAAGCACCTGCGAAAAATTGATATTAGCCTTTTCCGCTTCATAGCACAGCCAGCTTGGAAGCGTACAGTTTTTCTTTACGGTTTTGATTTCGTTCTTTCTTCTGTACTCGACAAAATCGACGTCGACGAGCGTGACTATCTCACTGCCGCTGACGGATATTTGATGAATATCGCTTGGCAAGGGTATTGGTTTTCCGTCGTCCTCATAGTCGATTCCCATTATGCCGATAGCGTCGCGCGCCATTTCGATTGCTTCCGTAATATCTTTTCCCTGCGTGTTTATATCAAAGTCCGGAATATAAACCAAATATCCGAACTCATCGGGAATCAATGTGATAGGATATGTGTTTTTCATATAATTACCTCCGTAATTTAGCTTAACCAATTAATGTTACTTCAAACCCTGACGTTTAATGATAGCTTTGGCAAGGTTTTCGTTGATTTCCTTATGCCTTGGTATCGGTTCGACCGACACACCGTTTGTGTAAATATCGTGTCCTCCTCCGCTGCGTTTCAAATACCAGCCGTTTTGTTCCAGCTTTTGGATAAGGTCTTTTCTTTTCAATCCAGCCACTCCTTTATAATATTATAATACGCCTTTAATACGTATTTGTCAATATGCTTTTTGTAATAACGATTTTATTTGACACTCATTTAGTATTGGTATATATTAGTTCCATAAAACAGAAAAAGGAGTTTTACATATGCTTCACAAAAGATCAGTTAAATTCGCCGCTGTTGCCTTTGCCGCTGCCGCCTGTGTGTTCAGCTTATTTCCATATTCGTCTGTTGTTTTCTTTCGGGATATGCGCTTTCCGTCAATGATAATTGAGAAGCGATACGCCCAAAAACCATTATCTAACTGATATACGCCGTTCTTTGTTGCCATTCCAGCACCTCCAAATAGTACTAAAATGGTACTTGAATTGAAAAATATCTTTCAAAGAAGTTGCGATGTTGTCCCTCAGATAATAACGAGAAGTTAAAAAGATGTTATAAAGTTGTATTGACTTTGCTTGCTTTTGACTTTATAATGTAGATAAACACTAATGAAAGGGAAATATCTCTTTAGTTTCCGAGCCACGATGAGGAGTGAGCGCAGCGAGCGACTCATACGAAATGGCAAAGGACGAAGCCAGACACGGCGCGGGCTTTAAGGGACTGCTTAAGAGATATTTCGGTTAAGAAATCTATCGGAGGAGTAAAAATGGCTAATTGGAATCATGAATCTCGCTTTTCCCATGCTTCGGGTCAAAACCTGCCTTATGTTGTTATGCAGGTAACGCTGAAAGAAAAGTTTTTTGGCACCGGTTCGGGAAATCTGACTGACCTTGAGCAAGTCATTAACGCCCAAGTTGAAAAAGGTTATCGTCTTCACACCATGTCTACCTCTAACGGAGGCAGTAAAGGCTTTGGAGGAGGCGATCGTATTCAGGCAACGCTTGTTTTCGAGCGTCTTGACATGCGGTAAAACCAGACATGGCGCGGGCTTTAAGGGACTGCTCAAGAGATATTTTGGCTGATTGAATGAAAGATATTGTTGTATTATTTTATTACAACCAGACATTTCCGCTTACAGTCGGCGGAGATGAAAGTTGGTTCGCTGTCGGATTGGATTGTTCGGACGGCAGCGCCTTTGAACTCTTTTTCTATGATGATGATGACGGTCCGGGTATAGCTGAGTTTGCAGATATACTAAAACCGCTCACTTACGATGAAGTTAGAGAGTTGGCACAAAACGGATATAAAAACGGCTTCGTTGATGATCCTTCAATTTATGACGCGCTCAGCAGTTCCAATTGGATGGATTATATCCGAAAGCTGCCTTCTTACAACCGACATATCATAACCGATGATTTGTCTTTTGAAAGGATTTTGCTGAGTTAACGCAGTGCGGGCTTCAAGGGACTTTTGAAGAGATGTTTCGGCTAAGGCGACCAAGTCGCGGTCAGTCCGCCTTTGGAAAACTTGAGATATTTTCAACGTTTCCGCAACGGCGGGTTAGATATTATTATTTTCCGAGTTTTTAAGGAGCAGGAGAAATCCTGCTCCTTTTTTGCGCGCAAAAAGAGCGAGGCACGCACCCCGCTCGTGTTTTGTTATGTTATTCAGTATTACGGTTTCTTTCCGCCGCAGCCGCAGGTACCGACATATCCCTGATTTGTTTTTCCGCATTCCGGACATATCCATTCGCCGGAACCGGGATTTGCGACATACCTTGACCCCGACCGTGTTGACGGTGCGTCTTTAAAAATCACGGAAGATTCATTTGCGTTTGAAACATTTTCCGTATTATGGTTTTCCAAGCTGTTTCTGATACCCCTTATATCATATATTACGCCAAACGCAACCCTATTTAATAAAGTCATAACAATAAAGAATATCAAACCGCCGAAGAAATAGGCAAACCCCATACCGACAAGAAAACCATTCACTATTTTCTTGGTTTTTTCTAATACCTGATAACTGTAATAACTTGACTTCGGTGTACTTACCTCATTAGCAGAGTTAGACCAAAAAACTATGCCTGTGATAATCAATGATAACGCGACAAGAACAATTACCGCCTCAAAAACACCGAACGCAACTTTATATGTTTTTTCATCTGTCTTTTTAGTATATGAATAAGCCATTTTTATCCTCCTACATAATTAAGAAATATCTGTTTTGTATTAGCAAGTGAGTTTAAATATGTTTCTTTTATCAACTATGATTTTCATAATGCGCGAACATCATGCTCGTTTTTCCTCTCCCTTCTAAAAAGCAGCGTTACGCTGCACCCAATCCCGCCTTTTGAAAGCCTCGTTTTAAAGGAAACCGCCTGCGGAACGGCGGGATCAAAACCAAGCAATTTCCTATACAGAAAAAAGTGTGCAGCCCCAAACGGAACTACACACCCAAAACGCATAGCTCTGTTTGTTGCTACACAAATCTTGTTCTGCTGAAAAAGCGTACTTTAGAAGAGCCTGCATTTTATACATATAAAATGCACACTTTTTCATCATAAAATTATTAGATTTGTGTAGCACCTATATCTTAGCACAATTATCTAAAAAGTTCAATAGTTTTATTGGAGTTTTGTTAACAAAGCACACCAAAAGAGCGGGGCACGCGCCCCGCTCTGAAATATCTGTATATACTTTTAGTGTTAGTTCTCGCCGGGTTTTGCAGGAGGAGTTCCGCCTTTGCCGCCGTTTTCTCCGGGCTTGCCGTCGGGCGGGCTGTCGGGTGCTCCGCTGCCGCCTGTTGACTTGACTTCGATAGCGCTTCCCGTTGAGGCTGTGCCCTCGGTGTACTCCTTGCCGTTTACATACAGCTTATGGCCGTTGAGTTTGATTGAACCCGTGCCGCAGGTAAGGCTTGTTATATAGCTGTCGTCCGTGAGCGTCCATGTTGAGCCGTCCTCTATTTCAACATACACTTCGCCTGCCTGACCGTCGGAGTTGATTGCTCCCGTAAAGGCTGAGCCGCTCTTTAGATAGAGGTTCAGGTTTGAAACGCTGTCAACTACCATGTCGCCGTTGATGGTCTGCTTTGTAGCGTTGAGCGTTACCTGACCGCCGTTGCTGCCCTCGCTGCCCCAACCTGCTGCGGCTGCTCTCAGGAAAATTCCGTCGCCGTTGTTGGTAATTGAGGCGTTGTTTAGGTTGATGTCGGTGGCGGTGTTGTTTACGAAGAATACGTCGCCGTTTTTGTTGGTAAGCGTGCCGCCGTTCATGGTGAAGCTCGATTTGCCCTGAGCCGCGTCGCCCGACATTGACTGGTAGATCATTACCGCCTGATAGTAGCTTGACTTGTCGCTGTTTTTGGTGTTGTTGTCGGCTGTGAGGTTTACGTTGTTGAGCGTTACCGAGTTTTTGCCCTCGACCACAACGCCCTGAGAAGCGGTCGAAGTCATTGTGGCGTCGTTCACGGTGATGTCAGCCGTTGAGTAGATCACGGGTGAGCCCTTGCCGCTTGTGGTGTAGTCGCCGCCCGTGACGGTTACGGTGCCGCCTCCCCTGTCGCTCCGGATAGCCGCCGACGAGTTACCCGAGGTGGTTATTGTGAGGTTCTCGGCGTTCATTGTGCCGCCGCCCGTTGTCATAAGTCCGCCCGAGCAGTTGCCGCTTGTTTCGATATAAGAGTTCGAAATATTGACCGTTGTGCCCTCGCCGTAGCTGAATACCGCGTTGGCGTGGGTGCCGTCGGTTTTTACCACCATGTCGCTTAATGTAAGCGTGCCGCCGTTTGTCGCAAAGATCGCCGAATTCTCGCCGTAGAAGTCAGCCTCATCGCCGTCAGCCTCGCCCGTTTTGGTAACGAGGGTGTTGCTTATGGCTTTTGTTTCACCGTCGGCTGTTATCGCGTGCTCGCCGTCGGCTGAGTTTTCGATCGTATCGTTGATTTTGATGTCGCTTTCCGCAAGCTTTTTTGAGGCTGCCCCGGTGCTCGCGGCTGCGGTCGTCTCCGCCTTTGTTTCATCCTGAGAAGCTGATTGAGAGGATGATGACGAGGCGCCGGAGTTTGAGGAGCTGCCGCCCGAATCGCAGGAGGTCAGCGCCAAAGCCGTTGCCGCGGCGGTCAAAACAGCTATTACTATAAAATATTTTTTACTTACCTTTGCTTTCATAATTAACGCCTCCCCGGCTTTTATTTTACTGTATTATAAAACGCAAAGATTAAAAAAAGCTTAAATATTTTAAAAGTTTTATTATTAATTCTTTACCAAAAATCGCTGCAGCTCGGTTACGTCGGCAATATTTATAATACCGTCGCCGTTTACGTCTGCCGCAATTTGCTGATTGTCGGTCAGTTCAATATACTCAGCCAAGGCGCGCTGCAATTCCGTAGCGTCGCCTATTGTATAAGCGCCGTCCATATTTACGTCCTTAACCATATCGATAAGCTCGTACCTGAACTTGGCGCCTTCTTTTGTAACATAATCGAGGTTCGAGGCGTCAAGCGTCAGTTTAACATTTGTGTATTTATACGGCGAATTAATAACAACACCGTTTGTGTTCCAATAAATAGGATATAACTTGGCGTCAATTTCGGTGTTTTCAGAAATTTTCAGAGGTTGGAAGCCGTTTGCCCAGTCGACATAAAACTCACCGCCTGCCGTATCGGTTTCAAAAACTGCTGTCCAGTAGTATTGCTCATCCGAAGAAACATTCTGAGCAACGGTGTAATAAACATTGTCGGAAACCTTTACCGACGGCATACCGCCGTAGTCAAAACGCACATTATCCAGTATTATATGGGGATTAGCGGTAAGGTGCTCTCCCTCAGCCCAAACTTTGCAGCTGTGGCTGTAATAATTCGGGCTTCCGTCAGAGAAATCCGGCTGAAAATAAACCGTCACGTCGCAAACGTCGGTAATTTTTGCGGGAAATGTGTTATATCCGTAGAATCCTAAGATAGTTTGCGAGCTGACTGTTTGCGCGTCAAAAACCGCGTCGCAGGGCTGCACATCGTGATAGGTTACCGACCAAACGCCGTTTTCATCCTCAGTCATCAAGCCGTCCTCCATACCGAACTGCTCCTGTCCGCCGAATATAGCGTACATGCGGAAATATGAGCCGTAGAGAGGACGGATATCCTTGCCGTCAATAGTGAGATTGGGGCTTTTATCGGGATTAAGAGTCATAACAATGTCCTGCTCGGTATTGGTGGTAAAACAGTAGGGCAAAAAAAAGTCCGCTTTATAATCGCGGGTGCCGCCGTCCGCTTTAAGCTCCTTAAAGAACACCGTAATCACTTGGCTTTTTTCAATGTGATAAGAATAGCTGTAGGTTCCGTCGCCGTTATCGGTCATAACACGGCTTTCCAAAGGCAGCTCGGCAAAGGTGTTTCCGTATACCAAAAACGATGAGCCTGTGTGATCTGCTGCCGCTGATACAGTCAGCCCCGAGAACAATAAACATGTAAGAACGATTGTCAGTGACAGAATAACGGATAATACTTTTTTCATGATTAACACTCCTTTTCCGGAATAAAATGATCACTTACTCTTATGAAAATAATATTCGGTTAGATATAAGTATTAATTATAATATCATAAAAGTATAATATGTACAATCCCCAAAAATAAGGTGTCATCTCAGCATAAATTCGCAAAAAAAGCGCGCCCTTTCGGACGCGCAAAGATTATATTTTAAGAATTGATATATTTAACCGCTTCCGTTGCCGCTATGGCGCCGTCGGCTGTGGCTGTTACAAGCTGGCGGACTTCCTTTGCGCGGTTGTCGCCCGCCACGAAAATGCCCGCCGTTTTTGTGCGGCAGTTCTCGCCGGCTGCGGCATATCCCGCTTCGTCAAGCTCGATTACCGAGGCGAAGCTTTGGTTCTCGGGGATTCTGCCTACCGCCACAAACAGCCCGTTTACTTCAAGGGTTTTTATTATCCCCTGCTTATTGGTGACTTCTATGCTCTGCAGGCGCTTGTCCGCGTTTAGCTTTGTTACCTGACTGTTAAGCACGAACTCAACATTTGGGCGCTCTTTGAGCTTTTCCGCGGTGGACTGCTCTCCTCTGAATTTCTCTCGCCTGTGAATCAGGTACACCTTTTCGGCGATATCCGCAAGATACAGCGCGTCCTCAAGAGCGGTGTTGCCGCCGCCCACGACCGCGACCGTTTTATTGCGGAAGAATGCTCCGTCGCATGTGGCGCAGTATGAGATTCCCCTGCCGACAAGCTTTTCCTCGCCCTCGACGCCAAGCTTTCGGTTCTCGCTTCCCGTGGCGATGATAACCGCCTTTGCCTCATACTCGCCTTTTGCGGTGACGACGGTTTTCGAGCCGCCGTTATCGCGGATTTCAAGAGCCTTTTCAAACTTAAACTCCGCGCCCAGCGCCTTAGCCTGCTCATACACCTTTGTTGCAAAATCAAAGCCCGAAATGTGCGCGGCTGCGGGATAATTCTCGATATCGGGGGTGTTGATTATCTGTCCGCCGTAACTCATCGCCTCAAGCACAAGCACGCTCTTTGCGGCACGGCGGGCGTATATAGAGGCGGTAAGCCCCGCAGGGCCCGCGCCGATGATTATAATATCGGTCATGGCTTTACCCCAAAAGCGCTTCAAGCGACTCCTTGGGAACAAGGCCTATGCTTCTGTCCGCTTCCGCGCCGTTTTTAAAGAGAATCACGCACGGGATCGAGGAAATGCCGAATACGTCGGCGAGCTCGGGGTTTTCGTCGATATTTACAGCCGCTACGATAACGTCCTCTCTTTCGTCGGAAATCTGCTCAAGGGTAGGTCTGAGCATTCTGCACGGGCCGCACCAATCCGCGTAAAAATCAACCAATACGGGGAGGTTCGCCTGTAATACTTCATTGTTAAAGTCTGCGCCTGTTACTGTTTTTACTGCCATAATTATTACTCCTTTTCAATATTTTGCAGCACCTTGTAAAGTATCTTATAAATGGTAGCCGCTTCTTCTTCGGTCAAATCAAGACATCTGCACATCTGAGCGGGAATGTCCAGCGCCTTATCCTTCAGAGCCTCTCCGCTTTCGGTCAGCTCTATTATGAGATTGCGCTCGTCCTTTTTGGAACGTGTGCGCGTTAAATACCCCTTTGCCTCAAGCTTTTTAAGCAGGGGCGTTAGGGTGCTGGGGTCAATCAGCATTGACTTGCCTATTGTCTTTACGTTTGAGCTGCCGTTTTCCCAGAAATACATCATCACCACGTACTGGGTATAGGTGAGGTTCAGCTTGTCCAAAATCGGCGCGTACCGCCTTTGTATCTCCTTTGCGCAAAGGTATATGGGAAAGCAAAGCTGGTTTTTCAGTTTTAAAGGTTCGTATTTATCTTTCATAGCTTTAAATCAACTCCGCTATGTCACCATCGATTTTTTTCGGCTCTACGGTCGGATTGTAGCGCTTGATTACATTTCCCTCGCGGTCAATCAGGAACTTGGTAAAGTTCCATTTGATATCGCCTGTTTCCTTGGTGGTCGTGCTTTTTTTGGAAGCAGCCTTCAAAAGAGCCTTTGCTTTAAGCCCCTTTACCTCCTCGTCGGGCATTTCGCTTTTGAGGAAGGTGTAAAGCGGCTCCTCGTTTTCGCCGTTAACTTCGATTTTCTTCATCTGATCGAACCGCGTCTTGTACTTTAGGGTGCAGAACTCATGGATTTGGTCGTCGCCCTCGGGAGCCTGATTTCCAAACTGGTTGCAGGGAAAATCCAGGATTTCAAAGCCCTTTTCGTGATATTTCTCATAAAGCGCCTCAAGTCCCTTATACTGCGGAGTAAAACCGCAGCCCGTGGCGGTATTTACAACAAGGATAACCTTTCCATTAAGAACCGACAGGTTAAAATCTTCGCCTTTACGCGTTTTTACCTTATAATCGTAAATTGACATGGGCAAAACCTCCTTAATTCAGATTGATTTGTTTACAAATTAATTGTATCACAGCTAATTTAAAAAGTCAATAGCTTTTGCAAAAATAATTTGTATGCAAATCATTCTATTTTTCCGCTTTTTACCCTAAAAAATCCTTGTAAAAAAACTAAGCTTATGGTACAATTGTACCAAGGAAAATTAAAAATATTCAAAGAAAGAGGTTTTAACATGAAAGTAACAAATGATATCGCTTATGTTGGCGTAAACGACCACAAAATTGATTTATTTGAGGGACAGTACGACGTGCCCAACGGCATGGCTTACAACTCTTATGTCATCATTGACAAGAAAATTGCCGTAATGGACACAGTTGACCGCAACTTTAAGTTTGAGTGGCTCAACAACCTCGACGAGGCTCTCGGCGAGCGAAAGCCCGACTTCCTTGTTGTTCAGCACATGGAGCCCGACCATTCGGCTAATATTCTCAATTTTATGACAAGCTATCCCGAAGCGACTATAGTATCGAGCGCAAAGGCTTTCACGATGATGAAGAATTTCTTCGGCACCGAGTTTGAGGACAGAAGAATTGTTGTTAAAGAGGGCGACACCCTTGAGCTTGGCGAGCACACCCTCACTTTTGTAGCGGCTCCGATGGTTCACTGGCCTGAGGTTATTATGACCTATGACACAAAGGACAAGGTGCTTTTCTCGGCTGACGGCTTCGGAAAGTTCGGCGCTCTTGACGTTGACGAGGACTGGGCGTGCGAGGCAAGACGCTATTATATCGGCATTGTCGGCAAGTACGGCGCTCAGGTTCAGAACGTGCTTAAAAAGGCGGCTAAGCTTGATATTCAGACTATCTGCCCGCTTCACGGCCCCATTCTAAAGGAAAACCTCGGATATTATCTTGACCTTTACAACACATGGTCGAGCTACGGCGTTGAGACCGAGGGCATTATGATTGCCTATACCTCGGTTTACGGCAACACAAAGGCTGCTGTTGAGCTGCTTGCCGAAAAGCTTAAAGCAAAGGGCTGCCCCAAGGTTGTTGTAAACGACCTCGCCCGCGAGGATATGGCTGAGTGTGTTGAGGACGCGTTCCGCTACGGCAGAATCGTTCTCGCCACCACCACATATAATGCCGACATCTTCCCCTTTATGCGCGAATTCATTGAGCACCTGACCGAGAGGAACTTCCAGAAAAAGCAAATCGCCCTTATCGAGAACGGTTCATGGGCGCCTCTTGCGGCTAAGACAATGAAAAAAATGCTTGAGGGCTGCAAGAACCTTGAGTTTATTGAGCCTACGGTTAAAATCATGTCCGCGCTCAACGATGAGAGCCGCGAGCAGATTGACAAGCTCGCCTCAGCGCTCTGTCACGACTATATCGAGCAGGACGGCGAAACCGCCAACAAGAACGACCTCACCGCTCTGTTCAACATCGGCTACGGTCTGTATGTTGTAACCTCAAACGACGGCAAGAAGGACAACGGTCTTATTGTAAACACCGTTACTCAGGTTACAAACTCGCCCAACAGAATCGCGGTTTGCATCAACAAGCAGAACTACTCGCACCACACAATCAAGAACACGGGCGTTATGAACGTAAACTGCCTGTCCACCGACGCGCCGTTCAGCGTGTTTGAAAACTTCGGCTTCCAAAGCGGCAAGAATGTCGACAAGTTCGCAAACTGCGAGCCTCTCCGCTCAGACAACGGTCTTGTATTCCTGCCCAAGTACATCAACTCGTTTATGTCGCTGAAGGTTGAGGATTACGTTGACCTCGACACCCACGGAATGTTCATCTGCACCGTTACCGAGGCGCGCGTTATCTCCGACAAGGAGACAATGACCTACACCTACTACCAGAACAACGTTAAACCCAAGCCCGAAACCGAGGGCAAAAAGGGCTGGGTATGCAAGGTTTGCGGATATGTTTACGAGGGCGAGGAGCTGCCAGAGGACTTCATCTGCCCGCTCTGCAAACACGGCGTCGCTGACTTTGAGCCAATTGAATGATTATATGATTTTTGGGGAGACCGCTGCGGTCTCCCCTACAAATATACACTGACATAGGTAAGCCAATGAAAAAATATATTCTCGCCCTTGACGAGGGCACTACAAGCGCGCGCAGTATTCTGTTTGACAAGGACTGCAATATTGTCAGCATGGCTCAGCATGAGTTTCCTCAGATTTACCCAAAGCCCGGCTGGGTTGAGCATAATCCGATGGAAATTTACGCCAATCAGTACGCCTCGCTGACCGAATGTATCGCAAAAAGCGGAATATCTCCCGATGAAATCGCGGGAATCGGAATAACAAATCAGCGCGAGACAACCATAGTATGGGAAAAAGCTACGGGAAAGCCCGTCTATAACGCTATTGTGTGGCAGTGCAGGCGCACCGCCGACATCTGCGAGCAACCGAAATACCGCGAAAACGCCAAGCTTATTACGCAAAAAACCGGGCTAAAGCTTGACGCGTATTTCAGCGCTACGAAAATAAAGTGGATTCTTGACAATGTTGAGGGCGCGCGCGAAAAGGCTCAGCGCGGTGAGCTGCTTTTCGGAACCGTTGACACATGGCTGCTCTGGAAGCTTACCGGAGGTGCAGTGCATGTAACCGACCGCACCAACGCCTCGCGCACAATGCTCTACAATATAAATACCCTCCAATGGGACGAGGAGCTTTGCCATCTGTTTGACATTCCGATGAGCATGCTTCCCGAGGTTAAAAGCAGCAGCGAAATCTACGGCGCTATGCAGCTTATGGGCGCGTCGGTTCCTATTTGCGGAATAGCGGGCGACCAGCAGGCAGCGCTTTACGGTCAGGGCTGCACAGCCGCGGGCGAAATGAAAATTACCTACGGCACGGGCTGCTTTCTGCTTGCTAACACAGGCGAAAAGCCCGTATTCAGCCGTCACGGACTTATCACTACAATTGCGGCGACTTGCCGAAACGAGCCCGTACAATACGCGCTTGAAGGCAGCGTTTTTGTCGGAGGAGCGGTTATTCAGTGGCTGCGCGACGAGCTGCGCTTTATAAAGGATTCAGCCGACAGCGAATACTTTGCCCAAAAGGTGAGCGACAGCGGAGGAGTTTACATTGTGCCCGCTTTCGCGGGACTTGGAGCTCCCCACTGGAACATGCGGGCGCGGGGAACAATTACGGGACTTACGCGCGGAGCGGGAATCGAGCATATAATACGCGCGGCTCTCGAGAGCATAGCCTACCAGTCCGAGGACGTTATAGCCGCAATGAGGAGCGACACAAACAGCGATATTCCGCTGCTAAAGGTTGACGGCGGCGCGTCGGCAAACAACCTGCTCATGCAGTTTCAGGCGGACATCTCAAACGCCGAAGTGGTGCGCCCCGCTCAGAAGGAGGCTACCGCGGCAGGAGCGGCAATTCTTGCGGGAAAGGCGGCAGGCTTTTACGGCAGCCTGCGGCATGACAGCGCCACCGATACCGTGTTCAAGCCCGACATGGCGGCTGACACACGCAAAGAGCTTCTCGAAGGCTGGAATAAAGCTGTTAAATCGTGTGAAATCAATTCATAAGAGCTAAAGGAGAATATTTATGGAAATGATTGAAAGGAGAATTCCATCCTGTGACGGGATTCATCAGTTATATTGCAGAGTATATATACCCGACGGCGAGCCCGCGGGGCTGTTCCATGTCGCCCACGGAATGACCGAGCACATCAGCCGATATGACGGGTTCATGCGGGAAATTGCCGAGGAAGGCTATATATGCTACGGATACGACCATCTTGGTCACGGGTACACAGCAAACGACGACAGCGAGCTTGGGTATCTTGGAAACTGGAAGCTGCTTGTTGAGGACCCGCAGAGCGTTTCACGCCTGATAAAAAGCGAGCACCCCTCTCTCCCCTGCTTTTTGCTCGGTCACAGCATGGGCTCATTTATAGCGCGCTGCGCCGCAACTCCGCGGATCTGGAATAAAGTAATCTTCATGGGAACCGGAGGGCCGACTCCTGCGGCAAAGGCAGGGCTTGCGATCGTGCGCGCCAAGATAAAAAAGGACGGTGAGCGCGCCACTTCGCCTGAAATTGAGAAAATGGTTTTCGGCAGCTACCGAAAGCGCTTCAAGGACGAAGACGACGTAATCTCGTGGATCAGCACCAAAAAGGAGGTTCGCGACACCTACCGCGGGGATAAATTCTGCACCTTCCACTTTACATTAAACGGCTTTTATACGCTTCTTAAACTTCACACGCTTTGCAACAGCAAAACATGGTTCAAAAAAGTGGGCAGCACCCTGCCTATTCTTTTGGTGTCCGGCAGCGACGACCCCGTAGGAAACTACGGCAAGGGCGTTAAAAAGGTTTATAATACCCTTAAAGCTAACGGCAAGAACGTTAGGATGAAGCTGTATGACGGCTGCCGACATGAAATTCTTAACGACTCAAAAAAAGATGAAGTCATAAAGGACATTCTGGATTTTATCAGAGCAGCCTAAAACTTATCAGTCAATACAAATCAAAAGTCGGGCAGGCAACGTTTTTGTTGCCTGCCCGACAGTTATTAACGGTCACCGCGAATAAGTCCCGCGTCTCCAAGTCTTATACTTCCCCAAAGACGGTTCCAACTGCGCTTGTTTGTTTCCGAGTACTTTCGGCGGAACGCCAGTCCCGCAGAGTCCTCAATGTCATCAAAAGCGACGTTTTCGTTTCGCCTGTTGAAGAAAACATATCGCGTAATATATCTGCCTGTGGTTATTTTCGAGATATCAAGCGTAAACTGCTCCGTGTGTGTTTCACCCTTTTTTCCGCTGTAGAAGTCCTCTATAATATAAGACGTAATAGGGATCCTTCTTGCGTCCTGAACCTCGATCCTGAGCGAGAGCGAGGGAATATCCTCAAGGTTTTCCCAGCTAAGCTCAAACTGCAGCGGCTCCTTGTCATAAAACATATTGGTAGTCCTGCCGATATATTTAACGCTTTTAAGGTTAAGGTCATGGCGCTTCACGGGGTTTTTATACCTGTCGTCGACGTATTCATACGCGAAGAACTCGTCATTGTCGCCGCCCATATACAGCTTGATTGCCTCGTCAACATCGCCGTCGTAAACCTTCTTGCCGTGGTCGAGCACGATGCAGCGGTTACACAAATCCTGAATTGTTCCCATGTTGTGCGATACATAAAGCACGGTGCGGTTTTCGTCAACGGCAAGCTCGCGCATTTTGCTTATGCACTTTTTCTGGAACTTCATGTCGCCTACCGCAAGCACCTCGTCCATAATCATGATTTCGGCGTCTAGGTGGGAAGCAACGGCGAAGGCGAGCTTTACAAACATACCCGATGAGTAACGCTTTACAGGCGTGTCAATAAACTTTTCGCACTCGGAGAACTCAATGATTTTATCTATTTTTTTATCGACCTCGGCGCGCGTCATTCCCAGAATAGCACCGTTGAGGTAAACGTTCTCCCTGCCCGTAAGCTCGGGATGAAAGCCCGTGCCCACCTCAAGCATACTCGCGATTCTGCCCCTGTAGGCAATGCTTCCGTCAGTAGGCGAGGTAATCCGCGACAAAAGCTTTAACAGAGTCGATTTGCCCGCGCCGTTAGCGCCGATTATCCCCACGCGCTCGCCTCGGAAAATCTCAAGGTTAATATCGTCAACGGCGAGAAAGTAATCGCCTTTTTCGTATTCCTTTGAACCTATGCGGCGGTTCGGGTCCTCCTTGCCGCGCTTTCTTGCAATCCAGCTTTGTACATCGTTGCGCAGCGTACCCGTGCCTATAACGCCCAGCTTATATTCTTTTTGTAAATGTTCAGTTTTAATTACACAATTTTTGTCCATCATCATACCGTATCAATAAAGTTCTTTTCTGCCCTGTTAAACACCAGCAATCCCGCGAAAACAATTACTCCGGTAACGGCAAGGCTTACAAGCCAGAATTTCCATTCAAATGTTCCGCAGCCCAGAAACGCGTGGCGGTAGCTCTCTACAACAGGAGCTACGGGATTAAGCAGGAATATTTTACGAAGATTTCCGGGAATTCTCGAAACCGGGTAAACAACAGGCGTGATATACATCCAAAGCGACACCCCGAAGCTTACAAGTATGTTGAGGTCGCGGTACTTGGTGGTTATGGATGAAATAATAAGTCCCACGCCCATTCCGAGAAGCGCGATCTGCAGCACCATAAGCGGTACAAAGCAAAGCGTAATGTTTGCCTGCACAGCAGGGTTTGTAATTGAAAAGAATATTACAAGCCCTATGAATACGGTCATCTGAATCATGTAATTTATAAAATAATAAATCATTTCGGAAATCGGTATTGCAAGCCTTGGAAAATATACCTTTCCGAACAGTCTTGCGTTGCCCAAAAAAGTTATAGAGCCCTTGTTAAGGCAGTTTGAGAAAAATCCCCACAGAACATTTCCCGACATGTAAAATAAAAACTGAGGCATTCCGTCGGTTGAAATCCCCGCGATTACGCCGAAAATAACAGTAAATACCGTTGTTGACAGCAAGGGATTGATTACGATCCACAGCGGGCCGAGAACAGTCTGCTTATAAGAGGTTGTAATATTGCGCTTTACAAATAGAATAATAAGGTCGCGGTAATACCAAAGCTCTTTAAACTTTATATTAAACCATTTATTTTTTGATTGAATATATGTTATTCTTTCACTGTTCATTTTTTCACTTCCGAAAAGATAATTCCGCATTAGATTTTATCATAATAATCATATAGTGTCAACAAATGTTATAATTATCCTTGACTTTATTGTCTGTATAGTGTTAGAATATAGTGGTTCGGGGCACAGTTCCCGAAAGCTATTTTTTGAAAATTAACGGAGGTATAAAATGCAAATCAAAAAAATAATTCTATGCTTGGTTTTAGCGCTTGCACTTGCGCTCTCCTGCGCTGTACTTGCAGGCTGCGGCACAAAGTCCGAGATAAAAGGAATAAACACTTCAAAAACCGCAACATCTGCTACCGGTGCTTCTTCGGGAAATGAAGCAACAACCGTTTCGGCGGCATCTTCGGGAAATGAAGCAACAACCGCAGCAGCGACATCGTCAAGCGATTTCGATTATACGCCCGATATAAATGACAAAAAGGATTATAAGGCAATTGAGCTTGAGGGCTATAAGAAGCCGTATAAGGGCAACTCAAGAACCGTTGAGATCGACGTAAAGGACTACGGCAAAATCAAGCTTGTGCTCGACCCCAAGTTTGCTCCTATCAGCGTTCAGAATTTCCTCAACCTTATCAACGAGGGCTTTTACGACGGCCTTACCTTCCACAGGATCATGTCGGGCTTTATGATCCAGGGCGGCGACCCGCAGGGCACCGGAATGGGCGGCAGCGACAAAACTATCAAGGGCGAGTTTTTGTCAAACGGCGTTGAAAACCCCATGAGCCATAAGCGCGGTGTTATCTCAATGGCTCGCTCACAAGCACCTGACAGCGCAAGCTCACAGTTCTTTATCGTGCATAAAGACAGCACATTCCTCGACGGCAACTACGCCGCCTTCGGCATGGTGACAGAGGGCATGGAGGTCGTAGACAAAATAGCTACAACAGCCAAACCCACCGACGGCAACGGCACTATCCCCGCCGCGAATCAGCCGGTCATCACCTCTATCAAGATAGTTGAGTAAAATCTGACATAAAACATCAGGCAGACAGCGCTGAAACACAACAGCGATGTCTGCCTTTTTTAATCTCTAAAGTCAAATAATTCCTTCGGGGTAATTTCAAGAACCTCACACAGCTTGAACACAACGTCAAAAGACACGCCGACGTTGCCCAATTCAATAGCGCTTATGTGGCTGCGATCAATGTCAACAAGTTCGGCAAGCTGAAGCTGTGTTAATCTTTTGCGTTTTCTGTAATATACTACGTTAAGTCCGAATTTTTCATATAAATCCTTGTATTCAGCCTTCACAAAATCACCTCTGACACTAATATTATATGGTGATTGTGAGTAATAATAAACCATGTTAAAATGTCACAATGACGTTGACACAGGTCGTTTTTGTATTGTATAATAGAATTACCGTAAAAGCGGAATACTTTTTTAAGGAGTTTTTAGAATGTTTTGTCAAAAATGCGGAAATCAAATACCAGACGGCGCTGCCTTTTGCAAAAGGTGCGGAATTCAAATAAACCATGAACATTCAACATATAAAAAACAGCGAAAAAGCAAACCTAAAATTATTGCCATTATCGCCATTTGTGTTGTTATAGTCGCAACAGCTATTGCGGTTCCTGTTTTGATTACGTCGTGTAAAGAGAAAAAGAATCTAGCCGATATGCTGACAGCTCACAAGTGGACAACAAACTACTGGCCAGATGATCACTTTGCATTTAAATTTAATAATGATGGAAGCTTTACCGCTTCATATGATGGTGACTATCATACAGATTGGAAAGGCAATTGGATAATTCAATCCGATAATGATATAGAATTATTAAAGTTGGAAAACATAAAAGAGAACTATAAAGAAAAAGGATGGAGTAGCAAAGAAGAATTGATTTATGTTTTTACAAATAGAATAGATGATACTTATTTAGATAAAACTAAATACGGTGGAGAAGATGAATCCGAAATAATATCATATGAACAACTCCAAAACTCATGGTATGTGTCAGAGAAATATTTGATTTTAGGTCATGGATTCTATTCACAATCATCCAGAATATATTTACCAGAATAACCACAGCATTTTTATAAAACAACGGACTCCCGCCACAGGAAGTCCGTTGTTGTTTCATTATCAAATAATTCATTCCGCTATTTTTAATTCATGCTTTAACGCGTTTTGAAGCACCTGAGAAAAATTGATATTCGCTTTTTCCGCTTCGTAGCATAGCCAGCTTGGAAGCGTGCAGTTTTTCTTAACTGTCTTTATGTCATTCTTTCGTCTGTACTCCGCAAAATCAACGTCAACCAACGTTAATATTTCATTTCCGCTGACTGAAATTAAATGAATATCGCTTGGAGCGGGTATAGGCTTGCCGTCGTCCTCATAATCTATTCCCATTATGCCTATAGCGTCACGCGCCATTTCGATCGCTTCCGTAATATCTTTTCCCTGAGTATTTATATTAAAATCGGGAATAAATACCAGATAGCCAAACTCATCGGGAATCAAAGTGATAGGATATGTGTTTTTCATATTGATACCTCCAAAGTAGATACTTTAAATAATATAGCTGTTATTTCAGACGCTGCCTTTTTATTATTGCTTTTGCAAGGTTTTCGTTTATTTCCTTGTGCCTTGGAATCGGCTCGACAGATACTTCGTTTGTATAAATATCATGCCCTCCGCCGCTGCGTTTTAAATACCATTCGTTTTGTTCAAGCTTTTATATCAGGTCTTTTCTTTTCAACGCTGCCACCCCTTTATGTTTTTATTATACGCCTTTAATACGCATAAGTCAATATAATCAAGAGGTTTTTATTTGACACGCAATGAATATTGGTATACAATACACTTATAATACATCAAAGGGGTTTTTATATGCTTCTAAAAAGAATTATCAATATCGCGGCGGCTATTGCCGCGGCAGCTATGCTCATATCGCTTACCGCCTGCGGAGAAAAGGAAAACATCGTTAAAACCAAGGAAGGCGAAAAGCTTACGGCGCACACGTGGCAGACAAACTACACAGGGCACTCCGAGGTCACCTTTGATACCGACGGCACGCTTAAAGTCAAAACGAACAGCACAGGAGAGGAAGTTGAAGTTCCCGGAAAGTGGAGCATTGACGGCACAACTCTTACTACAACAATAGAGAAACAGTACGAAAACGGCGAGCTTGTCGATAAACCAAGCACCGTAACCTACGAGTTCTCCGACTATATGAAGGACGAAATTATAGACGGCGGCGACCAGTCCATTAAAGAAGCAAGAGAAAAGTACGAGAAGGGCACACAGTGGTATGTGTCGGACAAGTATCTTTACTTTGCCGGCTCGGTGTGGATTCCGAATAAATAATAAAACAACGGCAGGATAGAGCGTGTGCTTTACCCCGCCGTTTTTGTTCTGAAATAGAATTATAATCCGTATCCGCTGTCGCCGCCCTCAGCGTACTTCTTCACCGTTTCGATAAACAGCCTTGCTACGGGGTTTGAGATTGTTTTTGACCAAGCCATTACATAGGCTATGCCCGTATCGGCGTCGGAAATCGGGATTGAAATAGCCTTATTGCCTGACACAAGGTCGGCAAGCGACTGAGGCACAACCGACACTCCCATACCCGACAGCACAGCCGCGTATACCTCCGCAAGCTCGTCAAATACGCCGTCGACCGTTGGCGTTATGTGGAATGTGCGCAGCATATCCATTATTTCCATATACAGAATAGGCGCGGCAGATTCCGACAGCAGCACAAGCTTTTTATCGGCGAGCGCTCCAAGGCTGAGGGACTTTTTCCGCCTGAAGTCTCCGTTTGCGGACGCAAGCACAACAAGCGGCTCAATATGGGTTACAAGGGTTTCGATTCCCGAGCTTTCGGGTACCATGTCGCGCGGCATAAAACAAAAATCATAGTCGCCGCCCGTAACAGCCAGACTTCTGTCAGCGGCGTCAAGACGCTTTAATTCAACCGAAATACCGCTGTATTTTGAGGTAAAGTCGGCTATGCACCGAGACGGAAAGTCCATTGACGTAACGTCACAGCCGATTGTAAGCTTGCCCGTGCCTCCGTTTTGCATGCGGCTGATTATCTTCTTTGCCTTGTCGAGCGCAGCCACAATTTCAAGCGCGTAAGGCAGCAGGGTTTTGCCCTCGTTAGTCATCACCACATCACGGTGAGAGCGCGTGAAAAGCAGAACGCCGAACTCCTTTTCCAGGTCGCTTATGTAGCGGCTGACCGTCGACTGCGAAACAAAATTGCGCCGAGCCGCCTCGGAAAAATTGAGCGTCTGAGCAACCGATATAAAACAGTTGAGTTGGTTTATGTCCATGGTTTCCTCCCTTTAGTCGGGCAAGCGTGCCGTTTTCTTTATAATGCGGAATTAAATTTTCAGATATTTTTATTTGTTTTATTTAGGGGGCGCACCTGCGTGTGCGCCCTGATACAATAGAAACGTTACTTGGGCGCACACAAGGGTGCGCCCCCTACGAATGTAATAGAAAGTTTTTGTTGCGCCGTTATACCGAGTTTTCATATAAACCGACTTCTCCAAAGGCGCGCCGGATGGAACGTCACGTTCCCTATGCAGTTTCTGCATGGAATCATTCACAACTTATTATTTTTGCATTATGTATGGTGTTGAAAATTTGGAATAATCTGTTATAATCTAAATATAGCATAACAATATGCAAAATGTAAATAGCTATTTTAAAATTTTGAACGGAGTATGCTGAAATGAAAAAAATCGTTATCACGGGAATGGGCGCCGTTACCCCTATTGGAATCGGCGTAGACGAATACTGGAAAAACCTGATTGAGGGAAAGTCGGGTATCGACACCATCAAGAGCTTTGATCCGTCGGAGCTTGCTGTTCAGTTTGCGGGTGAAATAAAAAACTTTACCCCAACCGATTATCTTGAAAAGGATTTGGTGAGAAAGACCGATCCCTTTATGCAGTACGCTTACATAGCGGCTGAAGAGGCGCTTAAACAGAGCGGAGTTACCATAGAGCCCGAGCGCACCGGAATTGTCATGGGCACCGCTATGGCGGGTGTGGCTACAACAGCCTTTACCCAGGACGCGCTGTCGGGCGCTTCTCATAAAAAGGTAGGACCGCGCTTTATCCCGAAAATCCTCGGAAATATCGCGGCGGCAAACATCGCTATCGACTACAATATCCAGGGTCCCAGCTTCACCGTGAGCACCGCCTGTTCTTCGGGCGGCGACGCGATTTACATTGCCTCTACCTATATGCAGGCAGGCAAGGCGGACGTTATGCTTGCGGTTGGCGCCGAAAGCGTGCTTTGCCCGCTGGTAATCTACTCGCTTGCAAACGCCAAGG
>OMYD01000107.1 GCA_900315195.1 uncultured Eubacteriales bacterium
TATCACGAAAGCCGCCAAGGATGCCGCCGAGCTTGTCACTTTTACCGACCCGGACAAGTATGATATTGAATCGACTGATGAACAGATCATAACATCTGTGCTTACCAACGCCTGCAATCAGTATGAAGTGGATATAATCTACTTTCTTTTGCCGAATTTGCGGGATAACACGGTCATGTATTTGACGCGCGGCACCAGCGCGCTTCAAGGGTCAAAAGAGGATTCGCACCCTGTAAACGATTTAACGGGTCATTATGTTGAAGGCGGCTTGACCGATGAGATGAAAAGAGCCTTTGAGGGCGACGAAAGCGGCATTGTCGTTCATATCACGAACAAAAACGAGGACAAGCTGGCTTGTTATATGCCGGTTTGGTATTACGGAGATTCCGAAAATGGAAAAGCAGGCGCAAAAATCAAATCAATTGTGAGCGCCGAGATATCCCTTCAAAATGTAACAAGTGATTTTAAAAAGAAATTCCGCGAATTTGCGGTTATTATGGTTATAGTCACGCTGACGGTAGGCATCTCGGCGGCAGTCATCCTGTATTTTAGAGTATCGAAGCCGCTGAAAAAAATCAGTATGAGAATGAAGGGCTTTGTCTCAGACCGTGACGCGGGATTCGAAAAGCTGCCTGTCAAGGGTAAGGACGAGCTTGCCGAAATGTCAGATTCCTTTAACACAATGGCAGATGAGCTTGAGCAATACATCGATGACGTTGCAGAGCTGAACCGGCAAAAAGCCGAGCTGAACATTGCTCAAACCATTCAGCTGGGCTTACTGGAACCGGACTCCTTTGAAAACGACAAGGTAAAAATCAACGCTTCGATGACGACCGCAAGGGTTGTCGGCGGCGATTTGTATGATTATCGTATTTTGGATAACGGCAGCGTTTTTGTCGCAATCGGAGACGTTTCGGGCAAGGGTATCACCGCCGCGCTGTTTATGGCACGCGCGATCACTCTGCTGAACAACTACGCAAAGCTCGGTTACTCTCCCGCAAAAATGCTGTTTGAATTCAATAACAATCTTGCGGCGCATAATCCGAATATGATGTTTATTACGGCATTTGTCGCAGTATACGATCCGAAAGCGGGAGAATTGATCTACTCTAACGCAGGTCATAACTATCCGTATATCATATCAGACAAGCTGACCGCACTGAATACTGAAAACGGTATTATGGCAGGCTCGTTTGAAGATGTCGAGTTCCCCGAATACACTGTTAAAATGAAACCCGGCGACTGCCTGTTTATGTATACCGACGGTGTAACGGAAGCGGCGAACAAAAGCGGCGAGCTATTCGGTGAAACGCAGCTGGAGGAAGTTTTGCATAAAAACAAAGATTGTGCAGATAATCTGCTGAACGCTGTAACTGCGGAAATCAATGGCTTTGCTCAAGGATCAGAGCAATCGGACGATATGACGATGCTTACACTCCAAATCAAGCCCTACTGATGAACAACACATATCAAATCACATATATAGGCAGATCGATATCGACCTGTCCCAAAAAAGACACTTCACCCTCGAAGTGTCTTTTTATAGACGAATCACGCGGAAATCGTATGTTGTATTCCATCAAAAAGAATGATAGTATATAGCCACAGAAGAGAAAAACATAAATAAACAAAACAAATTCCAATAAAGAGGTAATCAAAATGAAAAAGACAACAAATAAAAAAACAACAGCTACAGTCATCGGAGCATTCGCGCTTTGCGTTTGCGCAGTTACCGCAACACTCTGCTTCACAGGATGCGGCAGTAATAATAACAGCTCCAAAACGGAAACAACGGTAGCACCCACAACGGTCGCCGCGGCAACCGCTGCGCCCGCAACCACTCCTGCTGCAAGCGTTCAGAACAGTTCCGACAATCAAAACACCGGCAGCACACAAAACAGTGCGGCAGCCGACAAACAGGAGTCGCAGGCTAATCAGCAAAAAGCAGCTTTTAAAGCATGCGAGGCAGCTGCAAACCTTTACGGCAAAGGCAACTGGGGCGTTGCGAGCATTGAAACAAAGACCACCGATGCCGGCACGGAAATGTACTATATCGGCGTAATGAACTACTCCGATTCTCAGTCTAAGACATATTACTTTTATGTTGACGGCGAAAACTGCTCACCTGACAACTCAGCTAACGATCAGACGTCCTCTTCCGTCAATCAGGAGGAAAACGCAAATAAGATGAAGGCTGTTCAGAGCGCAGTTGAAAAGGCAAAAGAGCTTTACGGCGAAGGCAGCTGGCGCGTATCAAGCTGTGAACAGAAGACTTCATCCGACGGCTCGGCTGTATATTATATCGGAGTAACGAACTCCACCGATTCGCAGGGTACAACTCATTACTTCTATGCTGACGGCAGCACCTGCACACCGGCAGACAATTAAGCATGATTTTTTTTGAGGATGATAAAGCTCCGCGTAACGACCTCGTATATCTCCGAAGCTGTCAGCAGAATCCGACAGCTCCGGT
>OMYD01000024.1 GCA_900315195.1 uncultured Eubacteriales bacterium
GGCGTAAGTGCCACTTCCGGCGCTGAACGTGCAGCGGCAAAGCTCGTCCGATATAACCGTAAAGCCGTAAACGCCGTCCTTATCGGGAACAAAGCGGTATTTTTTTGACTGAGCGTTTTGGGTTACGGCGTCATTTATTTGAGTGTTGAGCTTTAGCTCTATGGGCTCGCCGTCTGAGGCTGCCGAGATTTGAGCGGCGCTTAAGGGTATCAAAGCGCAGATAATCATAGCCGCCAGCAGAACAGATACAAGTTTTTTAAGCATAAATTCCTCCTTAAGCGGTAATTATCTGCTTTGGAACAATAAACTCAATAGCTTTTTGAAAATTGTCTATATCAATTATCTTTACGGGCTCGCAGCGCTCTCCGTCAAGCGACCATGCCGTTTCGTCCTCGCTCTCAAACCGTACATGCGAGGCGTGGAACATCTCTATTCCTTCGCCTCGGTAGTTGCCGGTAATAAGCGCCTTTGCCGTCTGTTTGAGCATTTTCAGGCTGGAGGGCTTTTTGACAAGCAGGACCTCGTGTTTGCCGTCCGAAAGGCTGATGTCGTTCTTTTTATAGTGGAGCATTCCGCCTATGGTGGTGGAGTTGCTGACGGCGCCGAAGATGTATTTTCCACGGCATATCTCGCCGTTTCGGTCATACACCCTCATGCGGTGCGATTTTACGGAGGGCAGCTCCTTTAGGCTTTCGGCGATGTAAGCCAGCCTTCCGAAGCGGTTCTTAAGGATTTGCGGCGTCCTGAACGAGCTGTCCGAAAACGCGCCGAACGAAGCTACATACACAAAGCATCGGTCGTTCATCGTGCCTATATCAAGCTTTGTTTTTTTGCCGCGGAAGGTGTCGCGCATAGCCTTGGAAATATCCGTTGAAAGCCCCAGCGAGCCGGCAAAGTCGTTGGTGGTTCCCGTAGGAAGGTACGCTATCGGCGGACGCTCCTTAAGGGCGTTAAGGCCGTTTACTGTTTCGTTGAGGGTTCCGTCGCCGCCCAGGCAGATTATAAGCTGGTACTCTGACGCCATGCTTCGGGCTATTATCTCCGCATCGCGCGGCTTTTTGGTGACTGTAACGTCGCAGTCGTACCCGTGAAGCAGAAATTCCCGCCGCAGATAGTCCGCCGAGCGTCTGCGTTTTGCCTTGCCCGCCTTGGGGTTAATAATCATCAGCGCTTTCATATTGCCTCCTGTGGTGTAAATGTATGAGTAAAAGTATAACACCTATTGGGATTAAAAACAAGCCGTATTCGCCTAAAAGCGTTATTTTCGGCCAAAAAATCCAAAAAATTACATTTAAGGTTGGTTTGTATCCAATCCGAAACCGAAAAGTCAAATTGACGAATCATACCGCGACACTCCTTCACAGTCCGGCTTCCGGCGCGGTTTGACCGCAAGCGATACAAGAGCCGATACCCCGAGAACGCTCCCCGCAACGGGATATACAAAACTTAACGTATTTGTTGTACCGTATATTTCCAAAACCCCGCGAAAAACGCTTCCCACGCCGAACGCCGCGATAGCCGAGTTCCAAAGGTTGAGGAATACGCGCGAAGGATATTTGCCCGCGAAGAGAAGAATTGTGTAGAGCGTTACGCCGAACACCAGAGGGATCGTAAACGCGTACAGCATAAAATACGAAAAAACTCCGTGGCTGTAGTTTTCATATACCGCGCCGAACAGCACCAGAAACAGCGTGCCGGCAAGATTAAAAATAACATGCTTTTTTAAAATATCAGCCGATGTATACAATATCGCTCACTCCTCTCTCTTTAATGCTTCTGCCGCTTGTCGGGTTATTAATTACATTACCGTTGAAGTACATTGTCGACGACCCTCCGCCGTCTAGATTATAGGCGGTTTTTACGCCCAGCCCCTTCATAAACTGCGCAAGCTCATATAAGCTCAGGCCGCTGCTATCTGATGTTCTCCCGTCGGAAACGACAAACACAAAATGATTTGTGTCAATCATACCTATAGCGGTTCTGGGATTGCTTGCCATAGCTTTTCCGACCTCGTCGTTGACGCCCACGGTGACCGAGCTGTTTTCAACAAGAGAGGGTCCGAAGGTAAACGCCTGCCAGACTCCCTTGCTTACAAGCTCGTCGGCAGTAAAGTCGCCGTCGCTTACTATTTCCATGGTGCCGTTGGCGTAAACGCAAAGCACATCGGCTCCCTTGGCTGAGCCGCGGTAGACAACTCCGTTGCGGATAACATATCCGCTTTCCTGCACTCCGTAATAATCGCCGTTAACAGCCAGAACAGCGTTGTTTGCCTGTGCTGTTGATGAAGTGGTTGCCGTTACGTTTTTACCGTATGTATCGTTAGCGAAAGCGGTTTTCAGATACTCGGCGGAGCTGAGCATAATATCGGCTGCGTAAATTTTAGTGTTGTTTTCGTAGTATTCCGTAAGCGTAACCGAGATGTTATCATCGCTGTAGCTTGTGTCGGTTGAAACCGCAGCCTTTGAGGACCCGCTGCCCTGCTCGCTTGCGGATGATGAGGATTGCGCTGATGATTGCGAATTATTGAGAGCGGTTTTGCTTATATTCGAAAACATCGAGGTGTTAAGCTCGGTGGCGTTGCTGTTGTACACTCTCGGAATAACAAAGGTGTCAAGCGCGATATACACCGTAAAAGCGATTAAAGCCGCCGAAAAGCATACTGCCCATAGGTGTTTTTTCATGTTGCGGTCACTTCCTTTCTGAAAACAAAGCCCTTCTGAACAAAGAAATTAAAAATAAACATGATGATTTCCGTTATTATTTTAGCGGTGTAAGCTGCCACGCCAAAGCCTGTAAGCCCTTTAAGCACAAGCGTATTGCAGATCAGAACAAATACCGCCAAAGCCGCGTATCTTGCCGCGGCGGCCGCGACATTTGACTTTGACCGGAACACAAGCTTTTTATTAAGGGTGAAGTTTACGGTTCCGCTTACGATACGCGCCATCAGATTCGCGAGCACAAGCGACCCGGTAAGAGCGGACAAAAGGCAGAATAAGCCGTAATCGATTCCGAAGCAAAAAATTGAGGAAGCGGAAAACTTCAGGATATTAACATATATTTTTGCCGAATCCTTAACGGGGTTAAAATGCGAGGCAGAGTTGTTGTTGATGTATACCGTATCGATCCAGACCTCAACTATTTCGCGGCCCTCGGCGGAAAGTTCCATAAGCATATTCATCTCGTATTCATATCGGCTTCCTTCAATTTCAATCAGCCTGTCAACAAGCTTGTCGCTGTAAGCGCGCAGACCTGTCTGTGTGTCATATATATTGGTCTTGGTGGCAAGGCGGTATACAAGGCGTGTAAGGTTGTTTCCTATGCGGCTCCTAAGCGGAACCCTGCCTTCCATTCTTCTGCTTCCGAGTACAAGCCGTGAGCGGTTCATCTCGGCGGCGTCGGCAGCTTTGATAATATCCTGTGTTCTGTGCTGACCGTCCGCGTCCGCGTTTACAACGATGTACGGAGCGTCAAAACATGAGCGGATGTATTTTAAACCCGTTTTTAACGCTTCACCCTTTCCTTTGTTTTCACTGTGACCGAGCACCTGCGCGTATTCGCGTGTTCTCTCAAAAACAGAGTCATATTTTTCGGGGCTGCCGTCGTTTACTATTATTATTTCAAAGCCATTGTCGAATAATTTCTTTGCTGTACTTACCATTTTTTCATCCGGCATATACGCCGGTATCAAAACAATCCTTTTCATGGTATTCACCTCCGCTTTTATTTGTTAATTATAAAATAACCCGTTCAACTGAAATAATGCTTAAATGCGGTCAGAAATAATAATATTGATACTTGTCGGGTTCTTTTAATATTTGCTGCGGAAAAGATATGTGAAGGATAGCTTTAAATCAGTGGTTGGCATAACAAAACAAAAAAAAGAAAAAGCACGCGTACTGCTCTTAACGCAGCATGCGTGCTTTTCAGACAATAATTCCGATTGATCGGTTATGCGAAGGAACTTACTTTTACAGCTCGTAACTCCAAGGGTAAATATTACTCGCGGGCGCAAAGGTGAATAGCCGTAATAATTAACAGCGGCTTAAATCCGACAGAGAGATCTGTTTTTTATCTTTTTCGGAAAGCATAACTGTTTCAATTCCGTCCAACGGCCAATTTATTCCAATCGCGGTATCATTCCACATAATTCCGCCCTCATCCTCAGGATAATAGAAATCATCGCATTTATAAACAAATTCGGCTTCATCCGAAAGGACTAAAAAGCCGTGAGCAAACCCGCGCGGAATAAATAACTGCTTTTTGTTTGCATCCGAAAGAATAACTCCTACATATTTCCCAAAGGTTTTGCTGCCTTTTCTGATGTCTACGGCAACATCATAAACAGTGCCCTTAATAACGCGAACCAGCTTTGCCTGCGGATGTGTCTTTTGAAAATGCAATCCCCTGAGAACGCCTTTTGTTGACTTGGATTGATTATCCTGAACGAATTTAACGTCAATACCGCCCTCGGCAAACTTCCGCTCCTCATAGGTTTCCATAAAATAGCCGCGGTTATCGCCGAAAACCTTTGGTTCGACGATTATTATTCCGTTAATGTCAGTTTTTATAAAGTTAAAATTACTCATCTTTCAGCTCCGATAAATACCTGTTTAAAGCGTCTTTCCAATCAGGCAGCGGCAAAAACCCCGCTTCGATCAGTTTTGTCTTATCCAACCGGCTGTTAAGCGGACGCTTGGCTTTACTTGCACCGTATGCCTGAGTTGAAACAGGATTTACTTTAGTGTTTAAACCGTACTGCCTGAAAATCTCGACGCAAAAATCGTACCAGCTGATATATCCGCCTTCGTTTGTAACATGATAATATCCGTATTTTTCGGTTTCAATCATATCAATTAGCAATACGGCTAAATCAACGGTATATGTAGGCGTACCGATTTGATCGTTTATAACGCGGACAGCACTGTTCTTTTTGCCGGCATTGATCATGGTATTTATAAAGTTTTTTCCGTTTTTTCCGAATACCCAAGAAATTCTTACTATAAAGAATTTTTGCAGAAGATCTTTAACCGCCAGTTCTCCATCAAGCTTGCTTTGACCGTAAACATTCAGCGGCTCATAATCATTGCCGTCGGCTTTCCATGGCTCGCTGCCCTGTCCGTTAAAAACATAATCAGTACTGAGGTATACCATTTTACAATCAATTTTTTGGCATGCCGACGCAATGTTTTTTGTGCCCAGCGAATTGATATTAAAAACTTTGTCGCGGTTTTCCGGTTCTTCTGCCGAGTCGACCGCTGTCCACGCGGCGCAGTGAATAACCGCGTCAGGATTATACCTGCTTATTGCTTCTTCAACAGCAGCTTTATCGGTAATATCGAGCCGGATGTAATTATCGGATTGCTTATCAATTACATCGCAGCCGACGCAGCCGTAATGGCGCTTTTTCAGTTCAGCCATAACGTCATGTCCCAGCTGACCGCATACGCCCGTAACAAATACTCTCATAATTGTTTCCCCGTTATCTTTTTTATCCTTCTTATCTCGGCTTGTCAGTCGTTGATCTTTAACTTTTTCTTTCTGATTTTTCTAATCAGCTTAACCGGCCAAGAGGAGTGCTGCTTTTTCTTTTTTCTTCTTTTTGCTGCGACAACTGCTACAATATAACTTTTATAATTACTAAAATAACGGTCTTTTCTTTTTACTGTAAACTGACGGCTTTTGCAATAATCGGAAAAGCCTTTTGTTTTCTTTAATAAAAAAGGACCCGCACCTAATGATTTCGGATAGTTTTTAAACGGTTCGCTATACACGTTGATAAACTCAGCCGACAGTCCTCTGGCTTGCAAGAATATATAGGGATTCTCATGCGGAATACTTGTTTTAGTCAACACTGTCAGCTTTAAATCTTTTTTTGTTGAAAAAACCGAGTTGATAATAAGCGAGCCGTTGATACACGCTATTTCATCGGCGTTATTCCAAATATAGATTTGTTCGTCCAGCGAAAGCTTTTCGGGATACACTGAAACAAATCCGTTATCACAAAATACTCCTTCAAAAAACTCCTCGCCGAATTCCGTATAAATAGCTTTTTTAAACGAGCGCCTTGAAAAATAAACCTTTTTATAGTTTGAAAGATGACTGAATCGTGAAGGCTCGGAGGAAACACTTTCGTACAGCTTATCAAACATTCGGATAAACTCGTCGGAATACCATTCTTTTGGTTTGAACGCCTGCTCCGGCAGAAGAACGGTCTGAAAGCGTGTAGGCTCTTTTATGCGAATCAGCTGCTCTTTTTTTACGCCCAACAATTCAAAGAATCTCAGATAATTGCCTTCGGGTTCTTCATCACCGGTGTAAGCTACTTTTATACTTGGGTACTTCGCGCAAATATCACTCAGGCACCAATACCTTCCCGATAAGTCCACAAGTAAATGACCCCAGTGCCGAAAAAAATAACCTATATAAACAGCTTTTTCGTCAATGTATTTTTCATTCTTCCAATCATAATATCCGCCCTGCTTAGCCCAGTCGCCGTCATAGCATGAAGCGTCACAAAAGCAATTGTTATTATCGCATACTCCGCCGAATCCCCAGTCAAACGGCTCTTTGCTTCTTTCTTTTTGCGGTAAAACTATTCCATTCTCAATCTTGTGGATTTGAAGAGGATTTTTTAATTTTTTATAATCACCCATAAGCGCACCTTTTTAAATAAGCTTTTCGCTTTTTAAGCAATAGTATATAATTTTATAAAAATATGGTACCAATATAATTATACTAAATCATATGGAAATGTCAATAAAAGCGATACTGCAAAACGAGGCTATATCGCCGGGTTTACCTTTCGTTCACCTTTAGTGCGGTATATACTGTCATATACCGAGCTTAGCAAGCAAATCTATGATTATAGTTGCAAATACTTGAACTATAAATCTCAACACATTCTATATATTTATCGGAATTATCGTTGACATCTTATAAATATAGCAGTAAAATATAAACGAAAAATCGTTTGGGGGCGACCATTTATGAAGAAACAACTTTTAACGCTTCTGTTTGCCGGAATTTTGCTCTGCGGCTTTTCGGCTTCGGCTTTTGCGGCTGAAAGCGATGAGCCGGAGTCAGGCGCGGCAATCACTGATTCGGCAGAGGTCGGCGTTAATTATCCGCTTGTTTCGGATTTTGAAAACACCGCCACCGGTATCCGCGTGTACTGGAAGGCGTATCCCGGGGCTGCTAAATACAGTCTTTTTTATCTGGGTGACGACGGTTGGCACGGAATCGCTACCACTGCCTCGCTTAGTATGGAGTATGGCAATTTAATAAATGAAACATCATACACCTTCACCGTAAGGGCGCTTGACACCAGCGGCAATTATATCAGCGATTATTCACGCCGGGGCTGGACGCACACATTTATGGCTCCGCCCGTTATCAGCAGCCTTTCAAACACGGAAAGCGGCGTTGAAATAAAATGGAACGCTTTAAAGCACGCGGAGAAATACCGCGTTTACCGCAAGGATGACAATCACAACTGGGCAAGAATAGGAAATACCGCCGATACATCTTTTGTTGACAGAAACGCGGTTTCGGGTACGCGATACAGCTACACCGTCAGGGGGATTACCGCCGACGGAACCCGTGAGACAACGTATTATAACAACGGCAAATCAATTTTCTATGTGGCTATGCCCGCGGTCACCGAAATACTGAACCGCGGCGGCAGCGCCGAAATTTACTGGCAGCCTTGCAGGGGCGCCTCGGGATACAGAGTGTTCTATCTTGACAATAACGGCTCGTGGCGCGGCTTGGGCAATACCGAATCAACGCGTTTTACGCATGGCGGTCTGAAAAACAATGAAACCGTAACATACACGGTTCGCTGTCTTGACAGCGACAACAGTTTTATCAGTGCGTACAATCCTAATGGCTGGACAAACACCTACCTGGCGCCTCCCGTTATATCAAGCCTTAAAAGCACGGAAAGCGGCGTTGAAGTGAAGTGGTACAGGCTTAACGGCGCGGTTCGTTTCAGAGTCTACCGCAAGGATAATACCCACGGCTGGGCGCGCATAGGGGAGACAAACGGCTATGATTTCCTCGACAAAAACGCCGAGTCGGGCATACGCTACAGCTACACCGTAAGAGCAATAGCCGCCGACGGCAGCAGGGAAACCAGTTACTTTAACGAAGGCAGGTCAATTGACTATATTGAAACTCCCGCGGTCACCGAAATAATAAACCGCAGCGGCAGCGCCGATATTTACTGGAAAGCCTGTAAGGGAGCGGCTAAGTACCGCGTATTTTACTACGACGCGGCAAACGGCTGGACGCGCTTGGGAACGACCTCGTCAACCTCGTTTACACATACGGGCTTGAGAAACGGAGATACCTTTACTTATACCGTACGCTGTATTGACAGCAATGATAATTATATAAGCGACTACAACAGAGACGGCTGGGCAAATACCTATCTGGCCCCTCCCGTTATTAAGGAACTCAACCGTGTTGCGGAAGGCGTTGAGATAAAGTGGGGCAAGCGCGCGGGCGCTGTCCGTTACCGTGTCTACCGCAGAGACAGCTCACACGGATGGGCGCGTATAGGGGAGACAACGGACGCTTCCTTTATTGATACAAAAGCCGCTTCGGGCAATACTTACTTCTACACAGTACGCTGTATTGCCGCTGACGGCAGCAAAGAAACAAGCTACTTTACCGAAGGAAAATCGCTTTACTATGTTTCAATGCCGCAGATTTACTCGGCAGAAAACAACCGGGACTCGGTAACGCTTTACTGGAAGGCGTGCAAAGGCGCCGCTAAGTACCGCGTATATGTCCTTGATGAAACAAGCGGCTGGAAAGGTCTTGGAAACACAACCGGAACTTCATTTACATACGGAAAACTTAATAATAACGATACCTTTACATATACGGTCAGGTGTCTTGACAGCAAAGGAGAATTTGCCAGCACTTACGACAAAAAAGGCTTTACCCACACCTTTATGGCTCCGCCCGTAATCGGCAGCGTAACCAAGGCTGACAAAGGCAATCTTATTACATGGGACGCGGTTGATGGAGTAAATTTCTACCGCCTGTACAGAAAGACTATTACAACCGGCTGGTGCAGACTTTCCAACTCGGTTGAGGGCGCCGAGTTTGCCGATACCACAGCGGAAGCTGACGGGCTTTACACCTACACGCTGCGCTGCATGGACAATGACGGCAATCTTATAACCTCGTACATTGACGATACGCAGTATTACTTCAACGGAGAGCTCGCCAACGGCACCATAAAGGAAAACGGAAACACATATTACTTTGAAAACGGCTATTTCAGAAGCGGTTATCAAAAGATAAACGGCAAAACCTATTACTATAACGACAAGGGCCAGATTGTAAAGAATGATATTGTCGGTTCTGCTTCTGAGGGATATACATATGCCGACGAGGACGGAGTGTGTATTGAAAGCGAAGAAATAAAACTCGCGGCAAAGTTCCTGATAGAAAAGTGCAAGGGCAGTACGCTGAAGGAACGCTTTAAATACGCTTTCCAGTATATGGCTACCCACTTCCCGTACAGACGAACCTACGACCATCCAAAGTACTCAAGCGACGTTGCGCCGCTGGCGATTGATATGTTCAAACAGGAGAGCGGCAACTGCTATCGTTACGCGGCTTGCTATGCGTGTCTGGCAAAAATCGCGGGTTACCGCACGCGCATGTGTATCGGCAGTACCGGAAGCGGCGCTCCCCACGGCTGGACAGAGGTTATGGTAAACGGCACATGGTATATCTGTGACGTTGACGCGCAGCTCCCGAGCTACGGAAATCCGCCGTATACAGCCTATATGATGAAATCTCACTACTGGGGCACAATAACTATGTACAAATACGAGATTACCTTTAAAGACGGCAAGGCTGTCTGGGGCTGATACATATTATAAATCGTATAAAAATATAAACGAGGAGGCTGACCCGAAAGGGCCGGCCTCCTTGTTATTTGCGGTTATTCAGTTGTAACAATATTCAACAAAGCGATTTGACAATAATCGGAATAAACCCGGTCAGGGGCGTTTAGTATGTCTGAATCTCGGTAGTGCCGTCGGAGTAGGTAATCTCATAATAGCCGTGGCCCGAACCGTCGCAGTCGGGGAAGTTTTCCTTGCTGATAATAGTCTTTCCTGCCGGCTGCTCCTGCTGCTGGGGCTGCTGCTGTTCCTGCTGCTGAGAAGCTTCGGACTTGGAGCCGTGAGTAACAACCTTGTCAACCGCTTCCTTTGTAACCTTTTCCGCTGTTTTTTCACGGCCGGCCTCTTTGCCGTCTACATACTTAACCTTGTATGTAACGGTCTTTTCGCCGTCCTTGCCCTCTTGGGTAACCTCTTCCTGACCTTCTGCCATGCTGTCGCTGTATTCGTCAACAGTCTTGTACTCAATCTTTTCGGTCTTTTCCTCGGTCTTGTACTCAACGCGCTTAACAACAATCTTCATGCCGTCCTTGATTTTGGCGTCAAGCTTCTCGCTGACCTCATCGTCCTTCCCAAGGGTAACCTTTTGCTCCTTGAGGAAGTCCTCAACGTTTTTTGCCTTTGTAGGAACGTCGGTGGTCTTTCCGTCAACGGTCAGAGTAACCTTTGTGCCCTTGATCAATGTGATCACCATGCCGTCGTCAAGGTACTTATCATTGTCGACGTCGGGCTCGCAGCCGTCTGTGTTAAAGCCTGACTTCTTTACGGCGTCGGCAACCTTGCCGCCTGTCAGCTCAACCTCTTTCGACTCGTCGCCCATCTTAACGGTGACTTTTGCGTAGCGTTTAACGGTGATTTCCTTTGTGTCCTCGGAAATTTTTTCGTCCTTGGCGGGTTCGGTTTCGTCCTTATCGCCGAGTTTTATTTCAGCCTTTTCAAGAACCTCCGAAACAGTTGCTCCGACCTTTGCCTCAACCTCGGTCTTGGAGCCCTTGTCAAGGACATTCACGTTAACCGTCTTTTCTTCGCCGCATGCCGCAAGGGAAAATACCATTACAAGAGCAGTCAGTACCGCCAGCGCGGCAGTTGTAAATCTTTTCATTTTATTTCCTCCTATCAAGAACCAAGCTCAAAAAAGCCGTCCTTGTTTTTTACTGTTATTTTGATCTCATACTCGCTGTCCGCGGGAAAACTCTCGGCGGGCAGATAGGCAATACAGCCGTTGCCGTCATCGGATTTATGGCAGAACGCCTCAAAGGTCTTTTCAGAGCCGCTTTTGTCTTTAACGGTTATGTAATATTCCGCGTCGGCGTCTATAGCGGAGCTGTCGACTACAGCCGAAACCTGAGTATACTCCGACGCGTAGTCGCATGGCTGAACATTTACGCTTGCGCTTCCTTTAATCGTACCCGATGACTTGAAATACGTCAGCTCGGGCGCGGGAACCATCGGAGGCATGGTAATAAGCCACTTGATGTTGCGCTCTGCAAGCTCCATCACAAAGGTGTCGGGCTTGTTTGATTCCAGTCCCTGACGGATATTCATCGGGAAAGCTTTTGTAAAGGTCGCCGTGTTGTACGCTGAGGCGAAGAACGGCACAAGCGCGTTGCCGAATGAATCGCGGTACATATATAGCGAACCCGCGGCGTCGGGATTTGAGGTCTTTATCATATTTTCCTCGACGGATTTTGTATTGGTAGTGTAGGTGTATTTATCTTCGGCGCCGTAGTAATAATTGTACTCGGGCTCGGAAGAAAGGGGATAGAGCATTTTGCTTAAATCTCCAGTGAAATCCTTTTTGCGGGATACATTGGCTGTAGAATAATCGTCGTGAGATTTCCCCAGAGCGTCAAGCACGGTATTGTACGCCAGCAGAGCGCCCTTGTTGTTCCAGTGAGAATCACGCGCGAAATAGAGCGTTTCTTTTTGAGCCGAAAGCGGATCAAAAAGGCTGCAGTAGTTTACTCCGCTGTCCTTCAGCGCCGAATGAAGCAAATCTTTGTTATGGGTGCCGGAGACCTTAGCGCTGTAGGTATAGGGCATATTGTCGGGATAGAGAGTGTTTTTGTTGGGCGCGACGGTAAACAGGAATTGCACGCCGTTTGATTCGCAATAGCTCTGAATGATTTTCAGATTATTTACAACACCGTTTATCTCACTCCCGGAAAGCGTGTTTTTGCCCAGGTAATCGTCGGCTGTGGATGTGTAGTACAGCCAGTTGTTTTTGCCGACGATGACGGTGTCAATATTTGAGGTTTTGAATATGTTCGCGTTTATTGACGCGTCAGCCTGGATCATTTCTGGACGAAAAGCGAAATTCTTTTCATAGTAGCTGCCAAGCTGATTAAAGTAGCTGAAATTGAAGCTGCCGTCCTTGTCGGTTATCGACGGCGCTTTTTCCTTGCGCTCGTTGCCTATCGGCTTATCTGCCGGACGGAAAAACATTCCCAGCGAAGGCACGGCGCATACGGCAACGCAGAACACGGTAAAAATTAAAGGAAATATTTTTTTCATGTCACGCCGCCTTTCTAAAATCTGAAGTAAATAAACGGATTGTACGCTCCGGATGAAAGGCGTAGCATGCACCACACAAGACCCGCGGCGGCAAGAACATACAGAGCGGCATGCACGCCCTTCCATACTGCCGAAGCGGCGCCGCCGTAAATGTTCGCGCGGATCCTGTCAGCCGCCGGACGTATGGGCGCGCAGCCGATAACAGCGGCAAGCAGTACGGCAAGGAACCACGGCGTGAGCTGCTCAAGCGCAACGCCGAGAGCGGACAAAGAAAAGTCAAAGCCCGCTAACATCCTGCCTATATAAGCAAAGCCGTAGGAAATAGTGTCCGCGCGGAAAAGTACAAAGCCGAGTATTACTACCAGCATTGTATAGATATGTCCGAGAACCTTCGGGAGCCTGCGCATAATCGGAACATACTCCTCGATCAAAAGGAACATCCCGTGCCAAAGTCCCCATAGCACAAAGGTCCAGTTGGCGCCGTGCCAAAGACCCGTGCAGAAAAAGACGATCAGACGGTTAAGCGCGGTGCGCGCCTTACCCTTGCGGTTGCCGCCGAGCGGAAAATACAGGTACTCTTTAAACCAAGTGGAAAGCGAAATGTGCCAGCGCCTCCAAAAGTCCTGGATACTCGTAGCACCGTACGGGTACATGAAGTTTTCCTTAAACTCGAAGCCGAACATCAGACCAAGCCCGATCGCCATGTCCGAATAGCCCGAGAAGTCGTAGTAAATCTGGAACAGGTAGGCAACCGCTCCCAGCCACGCGGCGGGAAGTGCAATAGTGCTGACGTCCTGAGCGAACAGAATGTCGGCAACCCTGCCCATTGTGTTTGCTATCAGCACCTTCTTCGCAAGGCCGCAGATAAAACGGCGCATACCGCGCGCTATTTTTTCAATATCCTGATGGCGGTCGGTAATCTGGCGGTTGATGTCGCGGTATTTTACTATAGGCCCCGCGATCAGCTGCGGGAAGAAAGTGATATAGAGCAATATGTTCGGATAGTTTTTTTGAACCGCAACCGCGCCGCGGTAAACGTCGATTACATATGACAGCGCCTGGAAGGTGAAGAACGATATGCCGATCGGCAGCGCGATTTCGGGAACCGGTACCGACAATCCGGTAAGAGAGTTGAAGGTGCTTACAAACATTCCCGTGTACTTGAACACGGCAAGAATGCCCAGATTAACGGCAACCGCGGTTACAAGCGCGGGTTTGCTTTTCTTTTTCGGATTATGATCTACCCACAGCGCGCACAGATAGTTGAGCACCGAGCTGAACAGCATCAGCAGCACATAAACGGGCTCGCCGTAGGCGTAAAACGCGAGACTCGCGAGAATCAGCAGATAGTTTCTGACCTTGAGCGAGGGTATAACCGTGTATAGCAGAAACACCGCGGGCAGAAAAATGCTGAGAAAAACCAGTGAACTGAAAACCATTTGCTAAATCCCTTCCGCTAAACCTTGACGTGCATCCAAGAAGCGCCGCCTTTAATTACCGTATACTCGACTTTTGTGGGGTTTTTATAGTAATCAATACCGAAGTATGTGTGGTCAAAATTGTGTCTGCCCCACTCGGGATCGTATACCTTTCCCTCAACTTCGGCCCAGCCGTGTCCGCCGCTGTGGCAGGCATAGCAATCATTATAGCCGATTGCCTTGGCGATAAAAGCGAACTCGGCGCCGTAGCTTATGCAGTTGCCGGTGCCGTAAACGAGCATGTCATTGGCGTAGAGGATTTCCCAGCCGTCGCCGTGGTAGTGCGGGATTCTGGGGTTTTTCTCGGTATAGGCGTTCTGGATATAGCGGAACATCTTCCATAGCTTGTCGCCCTTGCTCATGCTCCTGTCGCAAACCTTGTCAACCAGAGCAAGCGCCAGGTGGAAGGTCTTGTCGTGCTCTGTGGTGACCTTATACGCCTTTCCGTTAAGCACGTTCCATTTGCTGCCGCCGTAGGTTACCGCGGTTCTGACCGTAAAGTCAAGAGTTCCCTTTTCCAGGTACCAGTAGCCGTAGGAGTTCTTGGTTACTCCCGTAAAATTAAAGTCGATTTTTCCGCTCTTGTCGGCGTAACGGAAGCCCTCGGCAGATGAACCTACAAGGCAGTCCTTGAGCATTACGCCGTCGGAGGTGTAGTAATATGTGTCGCTGCCGATTTTGACATAGCCCTGACGGATTTTTCCGTCGACAAATATATAGGATTTGCCTTTGATTAAGAGCGTGCCGTCAGCAAGAACCCCGTTGTAATAGAATATGGATTCGTTATTGTAGGAGCTTATAAGCTCGCCCTTTTCGTTAACAAGGCGCAGCGTGTAGGCGTACGCGTTATCCTTTTCCGCGGAGGCGTCGTTGTAGGAGGTTGAGGCAACAGAGTCAAAAAGCCTTGCCCAGCCTGAGCTGATGTCGCGCCTGTAAAGGCGGTAGCCTGCGGCGCCGTCAACAGCGTTCCATTCAATGGTATTGCCCTTGTCCGCGGGGCTGACGCCTGAAATAGCGGGCGGCGCGAAGTAACGGTTTGTCCAGCCTGTTCTGTTAAACGGGCTTATGAAATTGCTCTTGGAGTCAAGACAGCGTACGGTGTAGGTGCGGGTTTCTCCGTCCCTTACGGCCCTGTCAATAAAGAAGGTGTCTTTGGTTGTGTTTATACCCTTCCATCCGTTCTCTCCGTCAAGGTAGAAAACGCCGTATTTATACGCGCCGTCGCACTTGCCCCAAACGAGCTTTGCGCCTTCCGCCGTGTTTTCAAAGGATTTCACCTGAGGAGTCTTGACAAATAATACGGACTTTCCGTCGGTGTAATAGCTTGTCCAGTCGCTGCCGTCGGCGGTAATTGCCCTGACGGTGTAGGAATACTTTTTGCCGGAAGCGGCGGTTGTGTCGGTATATTCACGCGCTGCGGTATCCGCAAGCCTGCTCCAGCCCGAGCTGTCGGTTTTGCGGTATACGCGGAAGTTTTCCGCGTTGTTGTCGGCGTTCCACTTAACAACAACGCCGTTTTCGGTAACGTTAAGGCTTTTCACTACGGGCGGCGCAAGGAAGATAAAGCTCTTTCCTTCCTTGCGGTAAGCGCTGATAAAGCTGCCTTTGCTGTCAAGACAGCGCACTGTGTAGGTGTAGGTCTCGCCTGATTTCACATTAGTATTTACAAAGCTGTCAGATGCGGTATTTCCAAGGCCTTTCCAGCTTCCGTTTTCAAGAACAAATACGCGGTACTTTGCCGCGCCAGGGCACTTGCCCCACTTGATTTCCATGCTGTTCGCGGTATTGTAAAAGCCTTTAATCCATGGAGCCTTGATATAGGTAACCGACTTGCCGTCGGTGTAGTAGCTTGTCCAGTCGCTGCCGTCGGCGGTAATTGCCCTGACGGTGTAGTAGTATTTTTTGCCGGAAGCGGCGGTTGTGTCGGTGTACTCGCACGCTGTGGTATCCGCAAGCCTGCTCCAGCCCGAGCTGTCGGTTTTGCGGTATACGCGGTAATTTTCGGCACCCTCGCGGTTTGCCCACTCAATAAATACGCCTTTTTCCGAGTTGCGGACAGCCGTAAGCTCGGGCGGCGCAATAAAGGTATTCTCGTAGCCCTCGCGGTTAAAGCCGCTGCAGAACTCTCCGTCCTTGCCGATTGCGCGTACGGTGTAACGGTAAACTACTCCGCCCTTCAGACCCTTATGCGTAAGGCTGAGTCCCGAGGTGGTGGCGATTCCCTTCCACTTTTCGTTTTCCCAAACAAAAAGTCCGTAACGCGCGGCGTTTGGATAAGCCTTCCAGCTTACCGTCGTGCCGTCGGCGGTATTATAAAAACCCGTTACCTCAGGATATGAAATCTGCGCCTGCGCCGGAGCTTCAACAGCGCTATAATCTCCGTCAACCTGTGCGGCGGATACCGCAAAGCACGATGCCGATAACGAAATTAATGCTGCAAAGACCGCGACAATTAATTTTTTCATATTATTCCTCCGAATATTCTTATTCTTAAATACAATAATCTAAAATCTATAATAACATATATTTCTATGTTTTTCAACCGAAAATATGCATTTTTAACAATAAATACCCTCTTTCGACAGCTCTTCGGATTCGGCTTTCTTTTATAATGCCGATGGCTTTTCGCAGCAGCCGCTAAGCCGGTAAATCCTCAACGGAGAAATGAAAACCGAATAGGCTAAACCGGCTTTTACCGCCCCAAACAACAAAACAGGGTGTCCGTTCGTACACCCTGTTTCTATGCAGCTGATAAACCGCTGCGCGCCGTTTCGTCTGACTAAGCCTTTGTAAAAGTGATATAACACAAATTTCGGATTTGCGGCGGCTTACGTCGCAAGCTTTGTTATTGTCAAAAAGTTTTTGCCGTCCTTCCGTTCATATGAATACCCGTCCGCGATCGAAAACGTCAGAAAGCGTCCCAAGCCTCCGACGGTATTGCCGATGTCGTATTCTTCAATTTGAAGCACGTCGTTCGTCGGGTCAAACGGTTTGCCGCTGTCGGCAAAGGTCATCACGGCCTTTTCGCTGTTGTACTCGATGGTGATATCGGCTGTTCCCTCGCTGTCGGGATACGCGTAATAGCAGATGTTCACAAACATCTCCTCAGCCATCAGCGTTAATTGGCTTTTCATTTCTTCCGATAAATCGAGCTGAGAAATCGCTTCAAAAATATCTTTCAGGTTTTCTGTTTTTGCCTCAACACTCAGCTCTTTGCGGCGCGTGCCGGGAATCCTGAGCGTCAGCATTGTCACGTCGTCCGCCTGCTCGGTGCCCTTCGCAAATTCCTCAACGCTCCTTAAAACCTCGGATACAGCGTCTTTGTCAACGGAACCGATAAGCCCGCCGAGCACGCTTTCAAGCGCCTTTTCACCGTACAGGCAGCCGTCAACGTTCTTTGACTCGGTAACGCCGTCAGTGTAAAGGAACAGCAAGTCCCCGGGCTTCATTTTAACGCTGTGTTCCGTGTAGCTCTGATTTTCAAAGATACCTGCAGCCATTCCCTGCTCTCCGTCAAGCACTGTAAGCTTGTCGGAGACAATATATGGAAAATTGTGGCCGGAGTTGGCGTAATAAAGCGTTTCGGTTTTGGGATCATATATTCCCACAAAGGTGGTAATAAAAAGCATATTGGGATTGCGGGCGGCAAGGTGATTGTTGTACTCATAAAGGATTTTGCCCGGACTCATACCCGATTCGGCATATTGGTGCAGCAGAGTAATAGCGCGCGACATAAACAGCGCTACGGATATTCCCTTGCCCGATACGTCGCCGATAATTACGCAGATTTTGCCGTCATGCAGAACCTGGTAATCATACAAATCTCCGCCTACAAGTTTCGCGGGCAGCATAAACGCTCTGATACAAGCGGCTGCGCTGTCAAACTCGGTCGGCTCAAGCAGTCCCATCTGGATATCGCGGGCAATGCTGAGCTCTGCCTTTTGACGGTTCATCTCGTTTAACTCTCCCAGGTAAAGGTCGATCTCCTTCGCCATAGAGTTAAACGACTCGGCCATATCGGCAAATTCCCTGCTGCCCTTTATTTTCAACGGCTCAAAACCGCTTTTTCGCTCACGGACAAAGCTCGTCATCTTTTTGCTGACAGCCTGCGCTGGACGCGATACCAGGCCGCGTATAATGACCGCGAAAATCATAACCACGGCAACCGTAAACAAAATGATAATAAGCGCCACAAAATTAAAATTTCTGTTAAGCTCCGACATAATATCGGCAACGGAAACCTCCGCCGCTATCAATTCGTTTTTATCAGACGTCCTTTTCATATAGAATATAAGCGACTCATAAGAATCTTTGTTTATGTGTTCAACCGCGTTGCCGCTGTCGCCGTCCAAAGCCGCAAGAATGCCCTTGTTCAACTCGTTATGGACGACATATCCCATATGTCTTTCGGATGCGAGATCTTCAGGGGCATTTTCACCCGTGCCTACCGTAAGATACTTTACGGTCTTTTGCTCTTTGTCGGCATCCAGCGCGTATATATAGGTGGTGTCAAGAAGTGAGCAAAGCTTGGTTAATTCACGGTTGCAGAAATCCTCTGTTTCCGCGTCATTAAGGTCTAGGTTCCCGATTAATTCATCCGCGACTGCGGCGGCGTTTTGAATATCGCCGATATAGTTATTATAGGTGACTTCGTACGTATTATGGTGCGCGGCAAACAGCACCGCCAAGTTCGCCAAAAGAACAAGCGGCAGAACGATAAGCGTAGTTGTCCAAAAAATTGACTTTCTCTTCTTCATATCGACACCTTTATAAAACAGTAATTTAAGTCAAACATCAGTATAAATAAAATATATCACAAAAAAATTGCTATTACAATATCATCTCTATAGATTATTACGGATTTATTATATAAAAACATTGACAACATGAATCATAAAATAGTATGATAATATAGGACAAAAATTGTAAAAAACATACTGAAATATCAGTTTTTCAGTTAAAAAGGAGAGGCTATATGACTATTAACACAACCGTCAACGAAAAGATTTGCACTCTGTCGCCCGAAGGCAGAATAGACACCCTTACCGCGCCTCAGCTTGAGCAGGCTTTTGCCGATAATTATGAAAGCTGCGACCAAATGATTTTTGACCTTTCAAAGGTTGATTATATCTCTTCGGCGGGTTTGCGTGTTATTGTTGTCGCTCACCGCGAAATGGAGAAGAAGAACGGACTTATTCTCAGAAATCTGAGCAAAAACGTTGAGAATATAATTAATCTTACAGGCTTTAACAAAGCGCTGCATATCGAAAAAAATGAGAAAGGATGAAAACCCATGAAAGTATTCCCGTTATCCAAAGCCGAGTACGGAATTTTTGCCGAACAGGTATCAAACGCGAATACCGCCTATAATTTGCCGTTTAAGATTGCTCTTGACAAAAACGTTGATATCGAACGCCTGAGCGCGGCAATCAGCGCTGTCATAAACGCTCACGCCTGCCTTAAAACAGTATTCTCTTTAGATGAAAACGGCGAAGCGTATAAAAATATATGCGACCGCGACATTGATGTGAAAATTATTGAGGCCGAGGATTTTGACTTCCGGTCACTTATCAGACCCTTTGATTTGCACAAGGATATAATGTGCCGCTTTTACATAATCAAGTCCTCTGAGGGCAACACGCTGTTTTTTGATATTCACCACATTATCTTTGACGGCGCCTCTCTCGGAATACTTTTGGAGCAGATAAACCGTGCGTATTCGGGAGAATCTATTGAACCCGAGGCTTTCTCGGCCAACGATTTCGCGCTTGAAGAAAGAGAACTGCTTATTTCAAACGAGTATGAAAAGGCAAAAGAGTATTATAAAAAGGCCTTTGACGGCATTGATACCGACTCCTCGCTGTACACGGATAAAAACGACCGCGAGCCCGCCGCCAAGGAGCTTGTATATCCTTTTGAGCGCGTAAATTACAGCTTGCTCAAGGAGTTTGCCGACCGCCGCGGCGTAAGGCTGAGCACTGTGTTAAACGGAGCTTTTTCCTATTTGCTATCCCGATACTCCGGAGGCGATCAATCGCTTTTCGCGTCGTTTTATCACGGCAGGGACAGCAGGCTTGACAGCACCCTGGGTATGTTTATAAAAACCTATCCCGTATACGCCGACTTTTCCGGCGACGACAGTATATCGGACTTCTTAAATAAGCTGGACGCTCAGGTTACTTTAAACCGTGAAAACAGCCTGTACTCTTATGTCGATTTCTGCGAGGATACACGGCTTAATCCCTCTGTACTTTTCGCGTATCAGGGCGAAATTCCGGCCCAGGTTGATTTTTGCGGCAGCAAAACTCTGCCTGTCCTTTTGCCGACAAAAGACGCAAAATCCGCCTTTGAGCTTACGGTTAGAAAAGAAGATAATCGGTTTATCGCGCACGCGGTCTACCGTCAGGATGAATATGACGACGCGATAATCGGCGGCATGATTGAGAGCCTTGATAAGGTGCTTGAGGAAATGCTGACAAAGAGCAAAATCAGCGAGATTGACATGCTTACCGAATCTCAGCTTAAAAAGCTCGACGATTATAACCACAGCGAGTTTGAATATGAGATCACCGATATAGTTACCCTGTTCCGCCGTCAGGTTGAAAAAACTCCCGATAATATCGCGGTGGTTTATCTTGACCGCGAATACACCTACAAAGAGCTTGACCGCTTGACGGAAAACCTTGCGGCTTTCCTCAAGAGCAAGGGTATAGGCAGGAATCAGGCGGTTTCTGTTTTGATTCCGCGTTGCGAGTATATGCCTATAGCCTCCTTGGGCGTGCTGAAATCGGGCGCGGGCTATCAGCCGCTTGACCCGAGCTACCCCAGCGAAAGACTTGAGTTTATGATTAATGACGCGGACGCTCAGTATCTTATCGCCGACAGAGAGCTTATGTCTAAAGTTCCGAATTACAGCGGTCCGGTTCTTTATATTGACGAGATCCCCAACCTTCCCGACGCCGAAAAAATTAAAGAGAATCCCGATATCCATGATTTGTTTATTATGCTCTACACCTCGGGCTCTACCGGAGTGCCCAAGGGCGTTATGCTTGAGCACGGCAACCTGTATTGCTCCTGCAAATGGTATATTGAAACCTTTAAAGTTAATGAAACCAGCCGCGCCTCAGCCTACGCCAGCTACGGCTTTGACGCTCATATGCAGGATATGTACCCCGTGCTTCTCAGCGGCGGTCAGCTGCATATTATTGACGAGAGCATAAGGCTTGATTTGCTGGAAATAAACAGATATTTCTGTGAGCACAAAATCACCCACGCCTTTATGACAACCCAGGTAAGCAGACAGTACGCTGAGCTGTTCTCAGACGCCGAGTACCCGCGCTACCTTATGACGGGCGGCGAAAAGCTTGTTCCCGTAGAGCCTCCCCGCGGATTCCGCCTGACAAACGGCTACGGACCTACTGAGTGCACGATTATCAGAGGCAATCGAAGCCTCAAAAAAATTAAACAAATCGTAAAGGAAGAATTTGAAAATATCCACAAAGATTCCACAGTACGTTTAATGTTTCAGGATGAAGCCGGATTCGGTCGAATTAATAAACCAAAATACTGTTGGTGCAAAAAGGGGTATCGCCCTTCAGTACCATGTCACCATATCAGAGAATATAGATATGCCTATGGAGCGGTTGAACCTCTTACCGGAGAAGGATGTTTTCTGATAATGCCATACTGTAATGCCGATTGTATGAATGTCTTTCTATCTCATTTATCTAACTCGTATCCTAAGGATAAAATCATTCTGGTTTGTGATGGAGCTGCTTGGCACAAAGCGAATAGTTTGCTTATTCCGGACAATATCAGAATAGTATTTATTCCACCTTACACTCCTGAAATGAATCCTATCGAACAAATCTGGAAAGAGATCAGAATTCGTGGATTTAAGAACGAAATCTTTCATACTCTTGACAAGGTAATTGAGCGCCTTTGTTCTACGATCCGTTCTATTTCACCTTCTATAATTAAAAGCATTACCGGTAGAAATTGGATTTTGTCTACTTTTAATTAGTGTTTAGTATAAGATAGCAAAAATCCCCGAAAACCGAGGTTTTCAGGGATTTTTGAGCTGATAACCTGCTGTGTGCTGTCCCGAGGCGGTTCCTCTCGCATGAGGGGTTCAGTGCGGCGGGAAGGGTTTCATCTGCTCTCTCGCTAAAAACGTCACACTGTGACGTTTTTACCCGCCTGCGGCGGGCACGCTCGCCTTCAAATCCGGTTATCAGCCTTTTTGCCGAGGTAAAATAAATAACGGACACCCGAGCGGGTATCCGTTATTCTTGGAGCTGATAACCGGATTTGAACCGGTGACCTCATCCTTACCAAGGATGCGCTCTACCTACTGAGCTATATCAGCGTATTTATTTTTGCGGCTTTTTATTGCACAAGTGGTATTATAACATATATTATTTGAAATTTCAATCTTTTTTTGAAAAATTTTTCAGCGCTTAAAAAAGATGACTTTTGCCGCGTTTTCTGCTATAATATTTGAGGGATTCCCTACTGATTATTTTCTTTAAAAAGCTGAAAGGGGCATATTATGAAGATTCTGATTACCGGCGGCACTACCTTTGTAAGCAGCTCTGAGTATTTCGCCGGGAAGGGCAGTGAAGTAACGGTCCTAAACCGAGGCAGCAGAGAGCAGGTTAAGGGCGTCAGACACATCTGCCTTGACCGCATGAGTCTTGGAGATTCGCTTAAAGGCGAGCGCTTCGACGTTATTCTCGACATCACGGCATATACCGAGGAGCATGTTCGCGCCCTGGTTGAATCGGGCGTTGCCTTTGATGATTATATTTTCGTCAGTTCCAGCGCGGTTTATCCCGAGACAAATCCTCAGCCATTTGCCGAAACCCAGACATGCGGAAAAAACTCTGTCTGGGGCGACTACGGGCTTAACAAGCTGAAAGCTGAGCGGTATCTGCAGTCGGCTGTCCCCGGCGCCTATATTCTTCGCCCGCCCTATTTCTACGGCAAATACGACAACCTCTACCGCGAGGCGTTTGTGTTCGACTGCGCCATGCAGTCAAGACCGTTCTATCTTCCCGGAAACGGAGAGATGAAGCTCCAGTTCTTTAATGTCGCTGATATGTGCCGATTTATTGAGATCCTCCTTGAAAAGCGCACTCAGCAGCGCATTTTCAATGTCGGAAACAGGGACGCCGTTACCGTTAAGGAATGGGCAGAGCTTTGCTATGCCGCCGCGGGCAAGAAGCCCGAATTCGTAAGCGTTAGCGGAGATATCGAGCAGAGAGAGTACTTCTGCTTCTATAACTACGAGTACATCCTCGACGTTTCGCGCCAATATGAGCTTATGCCCGAAACTGTTTCGCTTGAGCAGGGCCTGCGCGGGGAATTTGACTGGTACCGCGATAATCCCGACAGCGTCTATTACAAAAGACCTTATATGGATTATATTGACAAACACCTGTCATAAATTGTAAAAATAGTAAAAACAGGAAAATTTCGCAAAAACACTTGATTTTTACCGCCTTGGGTGGTATAATCCTATCGTAAAATACTTGAAACTAAAGGAGTGGGCAAACAACCCGCTCCTTGTTGTTTAGTTTGGAGGGATGTGTATGGCAAAAAGCAAGGGCGGCGTTACCGTCCAAAAGGTTTGGGCGCTGTGCGAGCCGATTGTCGCCGGTCTGGGGCTGTCGCTCTGGGATGTCCGCTATGTTAAGGAGGGCGCCGACTGGTACCTGCGGGTATTTATCGACAAGCCCGACGGCGTAAATATCAACGACTGCGAGGCGGTGTCGCGCGCTATCAACGACCCGCTCGACGAGCTCGACCCGATTGAAAACGCATATTGCCTTGAGGTCTGCTCTCCGGGGCTTGAGCGCGAGCTTATCCGCGACGAGCACTTTGAGCAGTTTATCGGCGCCGATATCATGGTTAAAATGCTAAGACCGATTGAGGGCGTGGGCAGAGAGTTTAACGGAGTCCTTAAAGCGTACGACAGCGGCGAGGTTACCGTTGAGGACCACAGCGGCGAAAATCAGCTTTCATTTAATAAAAAAGAAGCCGCATGGGTTAAGCTTGACGACTTCAATTAATGCGGGAACGTGACGTTCTATCCAATTCCGCCTTTGGAGAGCCTGCGTTAATATAAAGGTATCTGCAACGGCGGGTCAAAACAATTCGGAATTGAATTGTCAGCAAGGTATTCTTCCCCGGTGTAAAAATGTTGGAAAAGTATATATAAAAAGGTTTCGGTCGGGATTCGTTTCGGCTTTGATAAAACCTTTCTCATAATACAAAACGATATCTACAGAACAAGACAGCGGTCGGGCATAAAACGTTGAAATAATTACAAATCTGTCTGCCCGTATAAAAAACGCAACAGAATACAGCCGGACAGCGGTCGGGCAATAAACCGATAAAACCGATCGATCTGTCTGCTCGGACTGAAAAAAGGAGTGGTTGAAAAAATGACTAATAAGGAATTGTTTGAAGCGCTGAGAATGTTTGAAAAGGAAAATATTACGGCGGCAACGAAAACGTTGTATTCAAGGCTGATCCCGAGAAAAACTCATTCGACGTTAAGCTTGTAAAGACCATCGTAGATGAGGTTGAGGATCCCAACTTTGAGGTCACCCTTGAGGAGGCCTGCCAGATCAACAAGAGAAAGAAATTTGCGGTAGGCGACGAGATAGAAGTTCCGCTCGATCCGAAGCGTTTGGGCAGGATCGCCGTTTCCTCGGCGAGAAACGTTATCCGTCAGGGTATCCGCGCCGGCGAGAAGGGACAGAGCCTTATCGAGTTTCAGAGCAAGCTGGGCGAGATCGTCACCGCCACCGTTGAGCGTATCGACATGAAGTCGGGCGTTGCCACCATAAGGATAGGCAAGAGCACCGCAATGCTGCCCAAGGTTGAGCAGGTCGGTATCGACGAGCTTCACGAGGGCGATTTGGTTAAGGTTTATATCGCCGACGTAAAGGACAACGAAAGAGGTCCTCACGCAATTATCTCGCGCTCACATCCGGGCTTTGTACGCCGCCTGTTTGAGCAGGAGGTTCCCGAGATTTACGACGGCGTTGTTGAGATAAAGTCCGTTTCAAGAGAGGCGGGCTCGCGCACCAAGATGGCGGTAGTCAGCAACAACCCCGACGTCGACGCTATCGGCGCCTGCATAGGCCCCAAGGGAACGCGCGTAAATAC
>OMYD01000011.1 GCA_900315195.1 uncultured Eubacteriales bacterium
CGAGCCCGTTGAGGGACTGCGCGGCAAGCTTGGTATCCCGATGGGACTTAACATGTATGAGCTTTATCCGTTCTGGTACCGTTTCTTTACCGAGCTTAAATTTGAGGTTCACCACTCGCCCGCGTCGTCGCGCAAGCTTTACCAGAGAGGTCAGCAGACAATCCCGAGCGACACCGTCTGCTTCCCCGCGAAGCTTATGCACGGCCATGTGCAGACGCTGATTGACGAGGGTATGGAAAATATTTTCTACCCCTGCCTTTCCTATAACTTTGACGAGCGCCTCGGCGACAACCATTACAACTGCCCCGTAGTTGCGTACTATCCCGAGGTTATCAAGAACAACATGAAGGACGTCCGCAAGGTCAACTTCATCAAGGAGTACCTGGGAATCCACCGTCCTAAGGACTTTCCTAAGAAGGCGTATGAGCGGCTGTCGTTCTATTTCCCCGATTTGACTCTAAACGAGGTCAGAATAGCCGCCAGAAAGGCTTACGAGGAATACGACGCGTACATGGCAAAGGTTCGCAAAAAGGGCGACGAAATAATTGAGCGCGCCGAAAAAGAGGGCAAGAAAATCTTTGTGCTGGCGGGCAGACCTTACCATATCGACCCCGAAATCAACCACGGAATCGACAAGCTAATTGCTGGCTTTGACGTGGCGATTGTCAGCGAGGACGTTGTATCGCCGCGCGTAAACGCGTTCCGCACCCATGTACTCAACCAGTGGACATACCACTCAAGGCTGTATGCCGCGGCAAAATACGTCACAACCAGAAAGGACATGGAGCTTGTTCAGCTTGTTTCGTTCGGATGCGGCGTTGACGCTATTACCACCGATGAGGTCAGAGAGATACTCGAGAGCAAGAATAAGATATACACACAGATAAAAATCGACGAAATCACCAATCTGGGCGCGGTCAAAATCAGAATCAGAAGCCTGCTTGCGGCTATTGAAAACGATTGAAAAAAGGATTAAATTATGGCTGAATTAAAATACGACAAAAAAACAGGGCGCCTTATGTTTACCAAGCAGATGAAGCGCGAGGGCTACACGATTCTCATGCCCAACATGGCTCCGATTCACTTCCGGATTCTGGCGAGCGTGTTCCGCAGCTTCGGCTACAACTGCGAGCTGCTTGAAACAACGGGTCCCGAAATTGCCCAGACAGGCTTAAAATACGTTCATAACGACACCTGCTATCCCGCGCTGCTTGTTATCGGTCAGTTTATAAACGCGCTCCAGAGCGGAAAATACGATGTTCACAAAACCGCGCTTATGATTACCCAGACAGGCGGCGGATGCCGTGCCTCAAACTATATCCACCTGCTCAGAAAGGCGCTTAAAAGGGCGGGTTACGCGTTTGTTCCCGTTATTTCGCTCAGCTTCGGAATGGAGAAAAACAGCGGCTTTTCGCTGACTCTGCCGTTGATCCGCCGCTTTGTGGGCGGCCTTGTTTACGGCGACCAGCTTATGCTGCTGTCAAACCAGACAAAGCCTTATGAGGTGAATAAGGGCGAGACCATGGCGCTTGTAGAGCGCTGGAGCGAAAAAATCTCAAATATGCTCATCGACGGCAAGGGCTATTCGCTTGAGGAGGTAGACGAAAACCTTCATAAGCTTACAAAAGACTTCTCGAAAATCGAGCTTAACCGCGTTCCCAAGGTAAAGGTCGGCGTTGTGGGCGAGATTTACGTTAAATACTCAAAAATGGCTAATAACGGGCTGGAGGAATTCCTGGCCGAGCAGGATTGCGAGGTCTGCCTTCCCGGGCTTATGGGCTTTGCCTCGTTTAAGGTCGACAACCGAATTGAGGACTACAAGATGTTCGGCGGCAGCCGCATTAAGTATGAGTTCTGCAAGCGGCTTCTCGACTACCTCACAAGCCTTGAAACCCTTATGATAGAGTCCGCCGAAAGGTTCAACTTTGTACCGCCTCACAAGTACGCACACACCAAAGAACTTGTTAAGGGTGTTATCGGCTACGGAAGCAAGATGGGCGAGGGCTGGCTGCTGACTGCTGAAATGCTTGAGCTTGCCGAGACCGGCTACGAGAATATCGTATGCACACAGCCCTTCGGCTGCCTTCCCAACCACATCAACGGCAAGGGCGCGATCCGCAGGATCAAGGAGGTCAAGCCTAACGCCAACATAGTAACAATCGACTACGACCCCGGCGCTCCGAAGGTCAACCAGGAAAACCGTATAAAGCTCATGCTCGCCGTAGGCAGAGAGGAGCTTAAAAAGAAGGTTGAGCAGGAGGCCGAGCCCGAGGCGGAATAAAAGCCGAGTATATAATCAGAATACCAATGCCGCTCCGTTTGGGGCGGCGTTTTGTTTTAAGATGATTAGTTTTTACCTCTTAGCGGTCAGGGGTTTGAGGGCCGGTCAATGCGCGATTCGCAACACAAAAAAGCGCGCGCTTACGCGCACGCTTTCTATATATTATTTACATTTCTGTGACAATTTCGTTTACGGTTTTTCCCGGAGGAATCATCGGGAGAACATTTGCGTCGGGGCTGATCTGGCAGTCAATTACAACAGTGGTGTTCATCTCAAGCGCCTTTTTCAGCGTGGAAAGTATTTCATCGCTCTTGGTGATTCTCATTCCCTCAACGCCGAATGCGTTTGCAAGCTTTACGAAATCCGTAGCGCGGTGAGGGTCGGTCTGGGAGAAACGGTTGCCGTAGAAAAGCTTCTGCCACTGGCGCACCATGCCGAGTACCGTGTTGTTCATTACAAGGACGATAACGGGCAGGTCGTAGGACTTCATTGTAACAAGCTCGTTGAGGTTCATGTGGAAGCTGCCGTCACCGGTAAAGAGGAATACGCGCTTATCGGGGTGAGATACCTGAGCGCCGATCGCGGCGCCCATGCCGAAGCCCATTGTTCCCATGCCGCCTGAGGTGAGCAGGGTCTTTTCGGCTTCAATTTTGGCAAACTGAGCAACCCACATCTGGTGCTGACCTACGTCGGTAGCTATGATGTCGCCGTCGCTTTTGAGCTGATTTACCGCGTCGATGAATTCGTCGGGAAAGGGATATTCCGAATAAGGCTTTGACGCGTTGTCGAAATGGTGCTTCCATTCGTCAATTTTCGCGAGCCAGACGTTATGCTCCTGCTGCTCCATGTCCTTTACAAGAGCCTGAAGAATAAGCTTTGCGTCGCCGAGAATATACTCGTCAACCTGGACGTTCTTGTTGATTTCGTTTTTGTCGATTTCAAGCTGAACAATCTTTGCCTGCTCGCCGAATTTTTCACGGTCGCCCGCGACACGGTCGGAGAAACGCGCTCCGCACGCGATGATAAGGTCGCAGGCCGCGGTGATCATGCCTGTTTCGTAGCCGCCGTGCATACCGATGTTGCCGATACAGAGCGGATGGCTTGCGGGCAGACAGCCCAGTCCCATAAGCGAGCAGCATACGGGAGCGTCGATAAGCTCGGCAAACCGCTTGAATTCCGCGCACGCATCGGCGCTGATGATTCCGCCGCCGGCGTAAATCATTGGGCGGCGAGCCTTGCGGATAAGCGCCTGAACACGGGCGATGCTGTCGGGGTTTGCGATTTTATCGGGCTGAGGCGTTTTTGGAGTCATAGGCTCAAACTCGGTTACGGTTGAAGTTATGTCCTTGGGCACGTCAACCAGAACGGGGCCTTTTCTTCCGTCGTGGGCAAGCTTGAACGCCTTGCGAAGGGTCGGCGCCAAATCCTCAACCTTGGTGATCAAAAAGCTGCCCTTGGTGATGGGCTTGGTGATATTTACAATGTCGACCTCCTGAAAGCTGTCGCGGCCGAGCTGGTCGAGGTTGACGTTTGCGGTAATGGCTACCATGGGAATACTGTCGATATTCGCGGTGGCAATACCCGTGACGATATTTGTCGCTCCGGGACCGGATGTTGTGATAACAACGCCTGTTTTGCCTGTTGAGCGCGCGTAGCCGTCAGCGGCATGAGAAGCGCCCTGCTCGTGGGCGGTGAGAACGTGCTTGATTCTGTCGCTGTATTTGTAGAGCGCGTCATATGTGTTCAGCGCCGCGCCGCCGGGATAACCGAAAACGGTATCTACTCCCTGCTCAAGCAAACACTCGCAAATAATATCCGCACCTGTTAACTTCATTTTAATACCCCTTTTTGAGTTATTCTAAAACAATGCTAACCCTTATTTTACCGCATTAAAGCGCCGATGTCAATATTTTGTGACAAATCCGTAGGTAATCACTGAGCTTTTGTAAAGCTGTCGATTGCGAACACGGTTTTTTCAGCGGCAAGCTCGCAGAATTTTACAAAGTCCATGCCCTTGTTTTCGTCCAGATCATCGGAAATAGCGCGGATAATCGCGAACGGCACATTGCAGCAGTAACATACATGGCCTATCGCCGCACCCTCCATTTCGCAAGCGATCGCTCCGAAGCGGTCGTTTATCAGCAGGCGCTTTTTTCGGTCGGAGATAAACACATCGCCGCTGGCTATAATTCCGCGGACGGTTTTTGTGTCGGGCAAATCCGCGCAAACCGTTTCAAGCAGACGCGCGGCGTTTTTGTCGCACTCAAAAAACATTACCTTGCCGTTCGGGAACGATACCTCGCCCTGTTTGTCGCCGAGGGCGGTTACGTTCATGTCGTGTTCGACCGCCTTGGAACCGATTGCTATATCGCCTATGCTTACAACGGGTGAAAGCGCGCCCGCGACTCCGCTGTTGATTACAAGCTCGGGCCGGTAGTCGTTGATAAGGGTGACGGCGCACATCGCCGCGTTGACCTTGCCCACTCCGCAGACAACAACAACTACTTCTTTGCCGTTTAGTGTGCCTTGGGTGAAGGTCATTCCGTATTTTTGAGATGTCTGTTTGTTTTCGCAGAGAGCCAGGATTCCGTCTGCCTCAATCTGCATGGCGCATATTATTCCTATCATTTTTATATCTCCTCTAAAAATTATCTGTCTGATACATTATTATGGACATTGCCGTAAGCGGGGCGGTTTCCGCCCGAAGGATCCTTTTGCCGAGCGTTGCGGCCTTTCCGCCGTTTTGAATCACCATATCGACCTCGGACTGTTCATAGCCGCCCTCGCTGCCGATGAATATTCCGATTGACTTGGGCTTGTCGGTCAGGATTTTTTTCACGGACTCGCCGCCATGCTCATAGAAGAAAATTGTTTTGTCGTTTTCTTTTGTCAGCTCCGCCGCCTTTGAAAAGCTTACGCAGTCGCCGACCTCGGGAATGATTCCGCGCCTGCTCTGCATTGCCGCCTGAAGCGCGATTTTTTGCCAGCGCGCGCGCTTTTTGCTAAGCGACTTTTCGTCGGGGCGCGACACGCACCTGGCGGAAATCAAAGGCACAATGCGGCTTACGCCAAGCTCAACACACTTTTGCACTATATAATCCATTTTATCGCCCTTTGGAAGCGCCTGATACAGCGTTACAAAGACATCGGGCTCGTTTTGGCAGAGCTTGCGGCTGACAACTTTCAGAAGGCTGCCCTCAAGCACCTCGCACTCGCACTGCTCGCCGCACGGAGTCACAACGGTAACCGCCTCGCCCGGGCGAAGCCTCAGCACCTGAGCGTGCTTTGCGTTATCGCCGTCTAATATATATGTGTCGGATTTGATTTCGGTTTCACTGAAAAACCAAGCCATATAAAATGCTCCTTATATTAATTAGTATTGCATTCGGGTTGATTAGGTGTTAAAATAAAACTAATGAGGTGAGAACATGGTAACATTAACCGATATAGACATTATTAAGCTGCTGAGAAAAAACAATCTGAATCAGGATACCATGCAGGAGGACGTTGTAGCAAAGCTCAGAGAGCTTGGGCTTAAAGTGGCAACCGCCGAAAGCTGCACGGGCGGGCTTATTAGCGAACGCATTACGCGCGTAAGCGGCTCGAGCGAGGTGTTTGACTGCGGTGTTTGCTCGTACGCCAACGCTATAAAGTCAAAGGTGCTGGGTGTAAGCGAGGAAACGCTTGCGATTCTGGGTGCGGTGTCCGCGGAAACGGCGATTCAGATGGCTGAGGGCGTAAAGAGAATCTCAGGCGCGGATATTGCCGTAAGCACAACGGGTATCGCGGGCCCCACCGGAGGAACCGCCGAAAAGCCCGTAGGGCTTGTGTTCGTCGGTGTTTGCACCAAGGACAAGGCTTATGCAGTAAAGCTTATGCTGGGCGGCGTAAATACCGTTAATTCGCGGACGTATATCCGCAGGCTTGCTTCCGACGCGGCGCTGTTTACCGTGCTGTCGGAGTGTCATAATCGCTGATTTCCGATAATATGATTGGGCTGTTCGGTTGAACAGCCCGATTTTGCTTTGCGAGGTATAGCTGTATTGTCTGTATGCAGGCGACCCTGCCGATTGCAGTGTGTTTCAAGGCTCCCCCCCTGCGCAAGGGAGCTGTCAATCCATCAAGGATTGACTGAGGGGTCGTAAACATAAATGAGATTGCTAATCTTTCGTTATGTCTACGGCTTAATTATTTGTGTGATTCTTGCCAAACAAATAATCAATCATCTTATAAACGTCGCCGTCCATTATTGTGTATGTGCTCCTGAGTTCGCCGTCGATATCGGGCGAAATGCTCTGGTGAATGTAAAGACTGTCGATTCCGAAGTCCGCGGCACCGCCTATATCGGAGCGGAAGTCGTTGCCTATCATTATGGATTCCTCTTTTTTTAGTCCGTAGCGGTCAAAAAGAATCTGATAGTAATGCGCGTCGGGCTTTGAGCACTCCTCGTCCGAGCTTATGCAGATTCCGTCAAAGTACGGGGTCAGCCCCAGCATGTTAAGCTCGTTTTCGGTAAAGGTGCGCTGCGCGTTTGAAAGCAGGTATATTCTGCCGCCGTTCTCCTTGATTGTGTCGAGAAGCTCGCGGACTCCGTCGTAAAGCTTGATGTACTTTGTTGAGAAGCAGCGGAAAACCTCGCAGATTTCAAGAACCGCAGCCTTTTTGGGTTTTACGCCCTTTTGGGTGAAAAGTCGGCGGAAAACCTTTTCTATTTTAATGTCGATAACCGTATATTCGGGATGGCGGCGAGTTACGGCGCGCTTTTCTTTGTCGACAAGCCTGCCGTACTCCGCGCCGAGCTCCTTGTAGGTGTACTGCGCTCCGTAGTAGCCGTAGAGAATAGCCATTTTTTTCCACAGTTGAGCGCTCCACTCGTTGGTGTTGATGTCGATTAAGGTGCCGTACAGGTCAAATATATAGTTTTTGTATTTCATATAATCACTGCCCTTTGTTTGTTATTAATCTATTGTAACAATTTTCGGCTTTGTTTGCAATAGTTTTTAAAATATGATAAACTGTTTTTGAGGTGATTTTTGTGACGAAAAAGCAGATTGCAATAGCCGCGGTTGAGGCGCTTAAAGAGGAATATCCCGACGCTAAATGCTCGCTTACATATACAACGCCGCTGCAGCTGCTTATAGCCACGCGGCTTTCGGCGCAGTGTACCGACGCCCGCGTTAATATGGTGACTCCCGCTCTGTTTGAGCGGTTCAAGACCACCCAGGACTTTGCCGAAGCTGACTGTGACGAGGTAGCCGAATATATAAAAAGCTGCGGCCTGTTTAAGACAAAGTCGAAGGACATTGTTGAAATGAGCAAAAAAATCCTTTCCGATTTCGGCGGAGAGGTCCCCGATACAATCGAAAAGCTGACTACGCTCCCCGGGGTGGGGCGAAAAACCGCCAATCTTATATGCGGCGATGTTTTCGGGAAGCCCGCGGTTGTAGTCGATACGCACTGCATACGCATTACGACGCGGCTTGGGCTCCACAAGCTCACCGACCAGAAGAAAATCGAGATGGAGCTTAAAAAGCTGCTGCCGCCCGAAGAGAGCAATGATTTTTGCCACAGGCTTGTGCTGCACGGCAGGGCTGTATGCTCGGCGCGTTCGCCTAAATGTGAAAGCTGCTGCATGAACGGCTTTTGCAGAACGGGGGTTAAGGAGCTGAAAAATGGAAATTAAGCTTATCGCCCTAGACCTTGACGGCACGGCGCTGAGGTCTGACAACACGCTTTCGCCTGCGGTTGCCCGTGCGATTGAGGCGGCAGGCGACATGGGGATTGAAATTATCGCGGCGAGCGGCAGACCGTACTGCTCAATGCCCGAAAGCGTGCTTGGACTGCGCGGCGTAAATTTTGTTATTTCGTCAAACGGAGCCGCCGTTCACGATAAAACGGGAGCCAGAATTCAAGAAACGCTGATGAAGGAGTCGGAGATCATTAAGCTGCTGAGCCTGACTAAGGAGCACGATTTGATTTGGGAGGCGTTTCTCGACGGCGCTACCTACACCGACAACCGATATTTAAGCGACCCTTTAAAGTATGGCTGCACGCCCGCTTATGTCAGCTATGTAAAAAACTCGCGCGGCGGGCTTGACGACATGCGCCGATATATTTACGATAACCGCGCGCGTCTTGACAGTGTTGAGTATGTATGCACCGACAGAGAGCTCAGAGAGGAAGTAAGGGCGCTGCTTGAGAGGGAGCTTTCCGAGACCTATATCACGTCCTCGTCGGCAAATTTTGTGGAGTTCATGCACAAAGACGCCACAAAAAGCAACGCGCTTAAATGGCTTTGCGGACGGCTTGGTATTTCGCCCGACAATACAGCGGCATGCGGCAACGCCGACAACGACGCGGATATGATAGCCTTTGCGGGGCTTAAAGCTGCCGTGGGCAACGCGAGCGATAGCTGCAAGGCAGCGGCTCAGCTGATTCTGACGACAAACGATAATGACGGCGTGGCAAGGCTGATAGAAACGATAATTCTGGAACATTAATTTTTTCCGCATTACGCATTCGGAATTCCGCATTAACTCCAAACTCCGCTCTGAACGCTATTCTAAAAATGTCGGGAAATTTTCGCAAAAAACGCTGTACTTTGTGCATTACGCTGTTTATTTTTTGAGCCAATATTTATTACTTTACAAAACAGACGGTTTATTGTATTATACTACATGGTGAAAAAAAGCACTTTTTGACGAACTATATTAAAGTTGGAGGATATCGGCATGATAAAATTGTATATTGACCCCGGAACGGGCAGTATGCTTTTTGCTATACTCATCGGTGTTTTGGGCGCCGCGGGCTTTGTGCTCAGAAACGCGCTGGCAAAGCTGCGTTTTGTGCTGTCGGGCGGCAAGGGAAAACGCGAGGAAATGAAAAAACAGCCGCTTGTAATTTTTTCGGACGATAAGCGTTACTGGAAAAATTTTGAGCCGATTTGCCGTGAGCTTGACAAGCGCGGCTTCGATGTTACCTACATGACGGCTTCGCCCGATGACCCTGTGCTGGAAAACCCTTATCCTCATATTCACGGAGAGTTTATCGGCGCGGGCAACCGCGCTTTTTATAAGCTGAACTTTCTCAACGCGAAGATAGTTTTCGCTACAACCCCCGGTCTTGAGGTTTATCAGTGGAAGCGCTCCAAAAACGTTGACTATTATGTCCATATAGCCCACGCTCCGAACGACATCACGCTGTACCGCATGTTCGGTATCGACTACTACGACGCGGTGCTTTTGTCGGGCGATTACCAGATCGATCAGGTGCGCAAGCTTGAAAAGCTTCGCGGCCTGCCCGAGAAGGAGCTTGTCAAGGTAGGCTTGCCGTATATGGACGAGATGGCGGCAAGGCTTGCCGCCGACACCGAAAAGACAGAAGATAAGGTTAAAACCGTTCTGCTTGCTCCGTCTTGGGGCAACAGCGCTATTTTCGCGCGTTTCGGCGAAAAGATCATTCAGGAGCTTTTAAATACCGAATATAACATAATCGTGCGACCGCATCCGCAGTCGGTTATGTCCGAGAAGGATATGCTCGACCGCCTGATGAAAAAGTTCCCCGATTCCGACAGGCTTAAATGGAACTACGACACAGATAACTACGAGGTGCTTAAAAAGTCCGATATTTTGATTTCGGATTTTTCGGGCGTATTGTTTGAGTTTTCGCTTGTTTACGACAAACCCGTTATCTATACAAATACAGGGCTTGACTGGGCTGAGTACGACCAGTGGTGGCTCGACGACGAGCTTTGGACGTTCAAGGTGCTTCCGACCTTGGGCGCGGAGCTCAGCGAGGAAAGCTTTGACAAGCTGTCCACCGTTATCGACGACTGCCTTACAAACCCGAAATATGCTCAGAACCGTCAGACCGCCCGCAATGAAACATGGGCGCATTACGGCAAGGGCGCCGAGGCTGTTGCGGATTATCTTATTGATAAGTATAACGAATTACAGGGAAAGGAGAATAAGTAAATGTCATTTCCATCAATGCTGTATTCTTTCTTTCTGACGCCGATTCAGATGATATTTGAGCTGATATACAGCCTTGCTTACAGGTCTATGGGCAGCGACCCGGGCTTGGCGATTATCGCGCTCAGCCTTGCCATGAACCTGCTTGTGCTTCCGCTTTACAGACGCGCCGACGCTATGCAGGAGGAAGAGCGCGTTCTTGAGGCTAAGCTTCACGACGGCGTGGCGCACATCAAAAAGACATTCCACGGCGACGAGCGCACAATGATTCTCCAGACCTACTACCGCCAGAACAACTACAGCCCGCTGTATGTTCTGCGAAGCGCCGTTTCGCTGCTGCTTGAAATTCCGTTCTTTATCGCGGCGTACCGCTTTTTGTCGGAGCTTTCGCTGCTTCAGGGTGTTTCGTTCGGCCCGATTTCCGATTTGGGCAAGCCCGACGGACTTCTTTCATTCGGCGATGTTTCAATAAATATACTGCCCGTTATCATGACGGTCATTAACCTTATTTCGACATACATTTTTACAAAGGGATATCCGCTTAAAACAAAAATCCAGCTTTACGGCATGGCGGTATTCTTCCTTGTTTTTCTGTACGATTCGCCCGCCGGCCTTGTATTTTACTGGACGCTTAACAACCTGTTCTCGCTTGTTAAAACAATCTTCTACAAGCTTAAAAACCCCAAAAAGGTTCTGCGCGTTTTTATGCTCTGTGTAGGCGTGTGCGCGATAGCAGGCGGCGCTGTCGATTACTGCGTAAACGATATTTTTGAGAGATTCTTATTTCTCATGGGCGTTGGTCTTGTTCTGCTGGCTCCGTTTACCGTGGCTCTTGTCAAGAGCAAAATGAAGCCGCCCAAGTTCAAAAAGCCCGAGGTTGAGTACGAGCCTAACAAAAAGCTGTTTTTGGGCGGCGCGGTGTTCCTGACGGTTTTGGCGGGTATTCTTATTCCGTCAAGCGTAATCAACGCCTCTCCGCAGGAGTTTATAATTGTGGGAAGCGACCTGCACCCCATATGGTATGTCGTCGGCACGTTTCTGACGTCGGCAGGCTTGTTCATTCTTTGGATGAGCGTTTTCTACTGGCTGTTTTCACCCAAGGCAAAGGTTATTTTTGAGCGCCTTATCGTTATGGCGTGCAGCGCCGGTACCGCTACGTACCTGTTCTTCGGAAACCACCACGGAACGCTGTCGTCCGAGCTTGTTTATGACGGCGGAATCAGCTACACTGTATGGCAGATGCTTTTAAACCTGGCTGTGATTATTGCGGTTTCAAAGCTTTTCCTTATTATGACCAAAAAGAAGGTTAAGCTTACCCAGGGTGTTTTGGTGACCGCTACGCTTGCGGTGCTTGTTATGTCGGGCATTAACATAGCGGGAATTATGAGCTCTGTTTCACAGGTTGATATGAAGTCGCTCACACTTACCGAAAATCAGCCGAAGCTGACGCTGAGCAAGGACGGCAAAAATGTTGTTGTGCTTATGCTCGACCGCGCAATGGGCGAGTATGTTCCGTATATTATGCAGGAGTACCCCGAGCTTAAAGAGGATTTTGAGGGCTTTACCTACTACTCGGACGTTGTTTCGTTCGGAGGCTACACAAACTTCGGCGTTCCCGCGATGTTCGGCGGATATGAGTACACCCCTGCCGAGCTTAATAAGAGGGACACCGAAAAGCTCCAGACCAAGCACGACGAGTCGCTAAAGGTCATGCCCGTACTGTTTGACGAAAACGGCTACAAAACAACCGTCTGCGACCCGCCTTACGCGGGCTACAAGCAGATTCCCGACCTGACTATCTACGACGACTATCCCGAAATCGACCGCTATATTACTCAGGGCACGGTTCTGTCACCCGACAAAAAGCCGCTGATTATCCCTAACCGTCAGCGCAACTTCTTCTGCTACAGCATAGTTAAAATGCTGCCCACCTGTATTCAGCCCGCGATTTATGACGAGGGCGTATATCATCAGCTTAATTCCGTATTCTCAACCTTTGAAAAGTCATACGATGTGTTGAAGAATATGTCGGATATAACCGTAGTCAACAACGATAACGACAAATGCTTTGTTATGATGGACAACGAAACGACTCATAACTTCGTTTCGTTTAACGACGATGATTTTATGGAGTATTCGTCCAAAAAAGAGCTTAAACCCGCAAGAACAATCAAGCTTGAGGGAACCGGCAGGGAGCTGAAGCTCAATACGGTTATGCAGCAGGCGCACTACGAAACAAACGTCGCGGCGTTCAAGCGTCTGGCGGAGTGGTTCAAATCGCTTAAAGAGTCGGGCGTATACGACAATACCAGAATCGTTCTCTGCTCCGACCACGGACGCGGCACTCAGCAGATAAGCGACCTTATGATTGACAGCACGGCTTACGACGAGGACGTTGAGGTGCGATACGGCGACGTTGAGTTCTATTTCCCGCTGCTTATGGTAAAGGACTTCAACAGCAAGGAGTATAAAACCTCGGATGAGTTTATGACAAACGCCGATGTTCCCGCGCTTGCTACAGATGGTTTGATTGAGTCGCCCAAGAATCCGTTTACGGGCAAAACTCTGGACAGCAGCGCCAAGGAAAACCCCGACAACCTGACGGTAATAGCCTCGGCTGAATGGGATGTTTTCAAAAACAACGGCACAACCTATATTCCCTCAAGGTGGTATTCGGTAAAGGATTCCATCTGGAAAAAGGAAAACTGGAAGCTTCTTCAGGAAAAATCGGTCAATCCGTAAATAGTATTGTTAAGAAAAACCGCGGCGCTAATAGCGCTGCGGCTTTTTTAGTGGTTAGTGGCTGGTTAGTGGTTGGAATGAAAGCAGAAAGCTTTCCTTTATGAAAGGAGCTTTTGTTCCCGCGGTCGGCTGAGCCGACGGACAGGACGCGAATCAAATGTTTATAATAAACAAACCTTCCGTTCCCGCGAGTTAAGTTGCGCCGTTATACTGAGCTTTCCAAATAAACCGACTTCTAAATAGGCGCGCCGGATGGAACGTCACGTTCCTGCCGCGTGGCGGCTAATATTTAAAGTGTTTTGTGTCGAGTATTTTGAAGTGCTTTTTTCGGAAGTCTATTATGCCGTCGCGCTTTAATTCACCCAGCGTGCGGGAAAGAGAGGCGCGGTCAACGGCGAGATAATCAGCCATCTCCTCGCGCGAGAGCCGTATGTCAAACTCATAGGCGTGCTCGGCTTCGCAGCGGAAAAACAGAAAGCGCAGCACCTTGTCGCGTATGCTTTTCTGCGACAGACACAAAAGGTGCTCCGAAATCGAAATAAAAAGCCCGCGCGAGTATTCCAGAAGATTTATAGTCAGCCTGTGCTGGGTCGCGGCTATTTCCCTGCAGGTGCCACTTAAAAAATGCGGGTCAAAAAGCACGGCGCGGCTCGGAACATCCGCCGAAAGCTCAAACACTAAATTGTAATAATGCACCATAAACAGCAGCGGACCCAGCGAGCCGTGATCCTTCAGCGTGTTTATCACCGCGCGGTTGCCCTCGCAGTCCGTGACGAATATCGTAATGCCGCCCTTTATTACAACTCCGAACTTTTTGTCGGCGTCGGTTGTCAGCAAAAGCGGTCTGCCGGGCTCTATGTCTATAATGCTCGGCTTTGAAAATTCAATAAATTCCTTTATTTCATCCTCGCCCAGTCCGGCAAAAAGCGGATGGGCTTTAATCAGCTCAAGGTTTTCGCCGTACATCAGCGTTCGGTAATCGTCCGTGCTTTTCGGAATGTTCATAAGGACGCCCCTTTCAATATTGTTCAGGTATATTATATCACAATATTTTGCAAATGCAACGGTTTGCGGCTGAAAAAACATATCATCATCTAAGCGCTTTGTTTAATTGCACAAAAAGCAAAAATATATATGTTGAATGTGTACATTGGCTATCGGAGCGGAATGTGGTACAATTAACATATATGCGCCGTTTGGCGCAAATTTGACGATTCTTAATCCGGAGGAGCGTTATGAAAATAAAGGGTATTAAGGTACCTCACAAGAAGCACACTGCCGGTTCGGTTCCCGAGCGCATTGCGATGCCGAAGCTGGTGACTATTCCGATGTCCATGCACATCGGACGCCCCGCCAAGCCCGTTGTAAAGCGCGGCGACGAGGTAAAGGTAGGCCAGCTTATAGCGGAGGCTGACGGGTATATTTCCTCTCCCGTCCATTCAAGTGTTTCGGGCAAGGTACAGAAAATTGACGAAATGACGACCGCCATGGGCTTAAAGGTTCCCGTGGTGATTATTGAGACCGACGGCCTGCAGGAGGTAAGCGAAACCGTGCAGCCGCCCGATGTTCACGACCTTACAAGCTTTGTTGACGCGGTGCGTCAGAGCGGTTCGGTTGGTCTTGGAGGCGCGGGATTCCCGACCTTTGTAAAGTTCAGCTTCAATAACGACCTCAGCGTTGTTGACGCGGTCGTTATCAACGCCGCCGAATGCGAGCCGTATATAACCTCGGACACCCGCACAATGCTCGACAGGACAGACGAGATTTTTGAGGGCATAGCTTTGCTTAAAAAGTATCTCAAGGTGAACCGCTATATAATCGGAGTTGAGGCAAACAAGCCCGAGGCGATTAAAAAGGCTCAGGAGCTTGCCGCAAAGACCGAGGGCGTTGAGGTTCACGTGCTTCCGTCCGTTTACCCCCAGGGCGGCGAAAAGGTGCTTGTTTACAACACGCTTGGAAGGCTGATTCCTAAGGGCGGCTTGCCGCTTGACGTGGGAGTAGTTGTAATAAACGTAACGACGCTCGCGTTTATCGCGAGATATGTAAAAACGGGTATGCCGCTTGTTGAAAAGTGCCTTACCGTTGACGGCTCGGCCGTAAAGGAGCCCAAGAATGTTATCGCGCCCATAGGCACGCCGATTTCGGATGTGCTTGAGGCTGCGGGCGACTGCAAGAGCGAGCCCGCCAAGGTGCTCTACGGCGGCCCGATGATGGGAATAGCTGTTCCCGATTTGAGCGCGCCGATTCTTAAAAATACAAACGCCATAATAGCCATGGACGAAAAGGAGGCGCGTCCTCCGAAAACAACGCCGTGCATAAACTGCGGCGCGTGCTTAACGCACTGCCCGTTAAAGCTTGACCCGCGTGAAATAGCGCGCGCGTATAAAAAGAACGAGCCCGAGGATTTGAAAACCCTCTGTGTGGATTTGTGTATGGAGTGCGGCTGCTGCTCTTATGTCTGCCCCGCAAAGCGCCATCTGGTGCAGACAAACAAGCTTGCCAAGGCGGTGCTGCGCGATTATCTTAACAAGCAGAAAGCGGAAAAGGAGGGCGCTAAATGAGCAGAATGATTTCATCAGTGTCGCCGCATTTCCATAAGCCGCGCACCACGCGCACTATAATGCTCGACGTTATTATCGCGCTTGCTCCCGCTATGATAGCGTCCGTTATCTTTTTCGGACTGCGCAGTCTGGCGGTAATTGCCGACTGTGTGGCGGTCTGCGTTTTGTCGGAATGGGGCTTTCAAAAGCTCTGCAAAAAAGAGAGCACGGTTGACGACCTTTCTGCCGTGGTTACGGGCATTATTTTAGCGCTTAACCTGCCCGTTACAATTCCGCTGTGGCAGGCGGCGCTTGGCAGCGTAGTTGCGATTGTTGTTGTAAAGCAGCTCTTCGGCGGAATAGGACAGAATTTTGCAAACCCCGCCGCTACCGCGAGAATTATACTTATGACCGCGTTTTCGGGCACCATGACCAGCTGGGCGGTTCCCAAGGCGTTTGATTTGGTTCCCGACGCCACTACAAGCGCGACTCCCCTTGCCATGATGGCTAAGGGAGACACCGACAGCCTGCCGTCGTACCTCGACATGTTTTTAGGCAACACGGGCGGCTGTTTGGGCGAAACCTGCGCGCTGGCGCTTATTCTCGGCGGCGTGTATCTGATGGTTCGCCGCGTAATTACATGGCACACTCCTGTGGCGTTTATCGGCACGGTTGCGCTTATGTCGCTTGTCTGCGGAAAAGATGTTTTGGCTCAGGTGCTTTCGGGAGGCCTGGTGATAGCGGCGTTCTTCATGGCGACCGACTATTCCTCAACCCCCACAACAAAATGGGGCAAGCTTGTTTTCGGCGTTGGCTGCGGACTTATTACGATATTAATAAGGTTCTGGGGCAACTTCCCCGAGGGCGTAAGCTTTTCACTGCTGATTATGAATATCCTCACGCCATATATCGATAAGCTCACGCGCGCTAAGCCGCTTGTAGGGGAGGTGGACGAGTAATGAAAGACATAGTTAAGCCTATTGTCGTGCTCGCCGCCATCTGTCTGGTGGTTACGGCGCTGCTGGCGTATATCAATTCCGTTACCTCGCCCATTATTGCCGAGGCAGAGGCTGAGGCTGAGGCAAAGGCTCAGCATGAGGTGCTCAGGGAGGCCGACAGCTTTGAGGAAGTAACGGGCGTAAGCCTGCCTGCCGGCATTACAAAAGCCGTTAAGGCTAAAAACGGCACGGGCTATGTGTTCTCGCTGACAACCAAGGGCTACGGCGGCGACATCAACCTTATCTGCGGCATTAAGTCCGACGGCAGCATTGAGAGCGTTCAGACGCTAAAGCACAGCGAAACCAGCGGTATCGGCTCAAAGGTTGTCGATAACGGCAGCTCGTACCGCAAACAGTACGAGGGCAAAACCGCCGACAACTACAACACCGTTGACGCGGTAACGGGCGCTACCATTTCCTCTAAGGCATACAAAAAGGCGATTGACACCGCGTTTGAAGCGTACAGCGCGGTTACAAAGGAGGCGAAGTAAGTGAATCAGCTGCAAAACTTTTCAAAGGGACTTATTAAAGAGAACCCTGTTTTGGTGCTTGTTCTGGGAACTTGCCCCACGCTTGCTACCTCTACCAGCGTAAGCAACGCGCTGGGCATGGGCGCGGCTGCTACCATTGTACTTCTGTGCTCCAATATAGTTATTTCGGCGCTTCGCAAAATTATCCCCGACAAGGTGCGTATTCCTTGCTACATCGTCCTTATAGCGGGCTTTGTAACGATGGTGCAGATGCTTGTAAAGGCGTTTGCTCCGGCGCTTGACCAGTCGCTGGGCATATTCCTGCCGCTTATTGTTGTAAACTGCATTATCCTGGGCAGAGCCGAGATGTTCGCAAACAAGAACACCGTGCTCAGCTCGGCGGTTGACGCTGTGGGCATGGGCGCGGGCTTTACGCTGGCGCTGACGCTGATGGCGACGATCCGCGAGGTGTTCGGCAACGGCACGTTTCTGGGAATGGAGATTCCCGTGCTCGCCGATAACAAAATCTCGATTCTTACCATGGCTCCGGGCGGATTCTTTGTATTCGGTCTGCTTATTGCCATGATGAACAAATTCGCAAAGCACAAGCCCAAGAAAAAGGACTTCGGCTGCGAGGGCTGTCCTCAGGCGGCGGCCTGCGGCAGAGCCGGCTCGGGCGGCTGTGACGGCGCGTTGACCTCGGAGGTGGCTAAATGACAAAGTTTATCGTTATTCTGCTTTCCGCGGTATTTGTAAATAACTATGTACTGTCGCGCTTTTTGGGAATATGTCCGTTCCTCGGCGTTTCAAAAAAGCTCGACTCCGCTACGGGCATGAGCCTTGCGGTTATCTTTGTAATGCTTATGGCCACGGCGGCAACATGGCCTATACAGCATTTTCTGCTTGTCCCGAATGATTTGGGGTATTTGCAGACGATCGTGTTTATCCTTGTAATAGCGGCGCTGGTTCAGCTTGTTGAAATAGTCTTAAAGCGCTACATACCCTCGCTGCATAAGTCGCTGGGCGTGTATCTTCCGCTTATTACCACAAACTGCGCGGTGCTGGGCGTTACTATACTGAACATCACCGAGGACTACGATTTTCTGCAGTCAATGGTAAATTCGCTGGGAAGCGGTCTGGGCTTCTTCCTGGCTATGGTAATGTTCTCGGGCGTGCGCTCAAAAATCGAGGGCGCCGATATTCCCAAAAGCTTCAAGGGCTTGCCCGTAACTCTGATTGCGGCGTCAATTACCTCGCTGTCGTTTTTGGGCTTCGGCGGCGTTGTTGAAAACATGTTTCCCGCATAACGGAGGTGGCGCGATATGAATGAAATTTTGATTGCGGTAATCCCCGTTGTGATTATCGGTATTGTGTGCGCTGCCGTCCTTGTGGTCGCCTCAAAAATAATGGCGGTCAAGGAGGACGAGCGCTTTCCGGCTGTGCGCGACTGCCTGCCGGGCGCCAATTGCGGCGCGTGCGGCTACGCAGGCTGTGACGGCTACGCGAAAGCTCTGTGCGAGGACAGCTCGGTTCCCGCTAACCTTTGTATTCCGGGCGCCGACTCGGTAGCAAAGCAGCTCAGCGAGGTCTTGGGCGTTGAGTTTGAGGATGTTGTTGAGCAGGTGGCGGTTGTTCACTGCTCGGGCGACTGCGCGCATACTCAGGACAAGGTCGTATACAGCGGCATCGAGAGCTGCTCGGCGGCTAAAATGATGTACGGCGGCAAGGGCAGCTGCACCTTCGGGTGCCTGGGCTTGGGCGACTGCCTGAAGGCGTGCCCGCAAAACGCCATTCAGATTGTAAACAGCGTGGCTCAGGTGAAAAACTGCGAGTGCATAGGCTGCGGGATCTGCGCCAAGGCGTGCCCCAATCACCTGATTTCGCTTGTGCCCGACATTAAAAGAGTTGTTGTCGGCTGCAGCAACCGCGACAAGGGCGCCGTTACGCGAAAGGTCTGCTCGGCGGGCTGCATAGGCTGCAAAAAGTGCGAAAAGGTATGTCCGAGCGGCGCTATAAAGGTGACCGACAACGTGGCGGTTATCGACTACGGCAAGTGCACCGACTGCGGCGCCTGCGCCGAAAGCTGCACAACAAAATGTATTGAGGTAGTTGACCTGAGGGGCAGCCACCATTTTAAGGCTGAAAACTAAATAGCTTTGATTGTAAAACCGCGGCGTTTTGAGCGCTGCGGTTTTTTTAGTGTCAAGCGGCTAGAATGTAGAGGCGTGCATTGCACGCCCGAGATAGGAACAGCGGCTTTTCTAAATGAAATCGGCATGAAAGGACATCGCGGTTCAGCGGGCGGCCAATGGTCGCCCCCGCACACAGGAATCAAACCCTGCTCAAAAACCAACTCCACATTCTACACTAACATAAATATTGACATTTTGCCCTGTTTGGGGTATTATTTAATTTGTATAGCTATCGAAACATAAAGGAGGTCTGCTGATAATGGATATATCCGTAATTTATGACGCGGGCGTTGTGGGACTGCGCATGCTTATGCCCCTGTTCGCTATAATTATTGTTTATCAGTGCTACGCGGCAATGCGCCGCCGCAGACGTCCCGAAAAGCCGCTGGTATCATTGTATAATCCCAATTCGGGAGGAATGATTCCCGTGGTGTTCTGGGAAAACTCCATCGGCAGAAGCAAGTCGAGCGATATTATTATCGACGACCTTTCTGTCGCGCGCAATCACTGCGTACTTTTGCGCCGAAGCGCCGGCTGGTTTATATCGGATGTGGGTTCGGTTACAGGTACATATGTAAACGGAGTTCCCGTTCACGGCAGGGCTCAGGTGCTTATAGACGACATAATTACAATCGGAAGTACAGAGTATCAGCTAAAGCGCGGAGGCGACTTCAACTCAAAGCTGCGCCCCAGCCGCTTTTTGTCAAAGGTTAGCGACAAGCCTGCGATTCAGGCGTGGAAGCTGATGTTTATGATTACGCTGTTCCACCTGTTTATGGCGGTTGAGGCCATGTTCTGGAACGACGGCACGCACGTTTATTCTCCGCTGATTATCTTCGGCGCTCTGGCGGTTGTTGAGTGGGGCTTCTTCTGCGTTTCGTATTTTGCGTTAAGGCGCGTCAACTTTGAGCTTGAGGCTCTGGCGCTGTTTTTGACTGGCATAGGCGTTATGATGCTTGTGCGCCAGCTTGAGCGCTCGGCGTATGTCCAGCTTGTAGCGGCGGGCATAGGAATAGCGCTTTACTGCCTTATAGTAAAATTTATTGAGGATCCCGACAGGGTAAACAAGCTGAGGCTGCCGGTGATGATTGCCGCGGTTGCCTTTCTGTCGACCAGTATTGTATTTGGCAGAGTTACAAACGGCGCGGCGAACTGGGTAAGGATCGGCTCAATTTCCTTCCAGCCCTCGGAGTTTGTAAAAACACTTTTCATATTTATAGGAGCCAGCGCGCTCGACCAGTTGATGACAAAAAAGAATTTGATTGAGCTGATTGTGTTCTCGGTAGTCTGCGTCGGACTTCTGGCGTTTATGGGCGACTTCGGAACAGCTCTTATCTTCTTTATAACCTTCCTGCTGATAGCGTTTATGCGTTCGGGCGATTTCAGAACCGTTATTCTGGCGGTTGCGTCGGCTGTGTTCGGCGTTGTGCTTGTGCTCAGCTACAAGCCTTATGTAGCCGACCGATTCAAAACGTGGCGGCATGTTTGGGAATACACCGCTACGGGCGGTTTCCAGCAGGCTACGGCGCTGATGTATATTGCCAGCGGCGGCCTGTTCGGCGTGGGTATCGGTAACGGATTTTTTAAGCAGATAGGCGAGTCCGAAAGCGATTTGGTGTTTGCGCTTATAGGCGAGGAAATGGGTGTTATCGTTGCTATTGTAATAGCAATGGCGGTCGCCCTGCTGATAATCTACGCGCGCGCTATTACCACCAGAAGCCGAAGCGCGTTCTATTCGATTTCCGCCTGCTGCGCGGCCGGACTTCTTGTTGTTCAGCTATCGCTCAATGTTTTGGGCGCGGTTGACATTTTGCCCTTTACGGGCGTTACCTTCCCGTTTATCAGCGCGGGCGGTTCCAGTATAATATCCTGCTGGGGTCTGCTGGCGTTTATCAAGGCGGCTGACGAACGGACTTATTCAATTAAAAGATAGTATTCATTCAACATTAATCTTTCATACTGAAAGGCGGTGGACAGATGAAACGAATGCTCAGGCGAAGCACATTTATTCTTATTTTCACCTTGGCGTTTATTATCGGCATAAGCTCTTTTACTGTTGAGTTGGTCGCGAACGCGAACAAATGGGTTGACCAGCCGTATAACGACCATATTTATGTTAAGGGCGGATTACAGGAAGCGGGCGAGATTTTTGACCGCAACGGCACATCTCTTGCCAAAACCGTTGACAAGAAGCGCGTTTACAACAGCGACGAGAGCATACGCAAGTCGCTGCTACATACGGTGGGCGACGACAGCATGAATATCTCAACCGCCGTGCAGAGCAAGCTCCGCTCTACTTTGACAGGCTACAGTTTTATCTGGGGCATGAATATGCCTGAGTCTGCGCGTTATTCGCGCGATATCACACTTACGGTGGACGCCGATACATGCAAGGCCGCTTACGATGTTCTTACCTCCGGTTTTGAGGAGCCTAAGCGCGGCGCGTGCGTCATTTACAACTACAAAACAGGCGAGGTAATATGCTCGGTCAGCACTCCCGGCTACGACCCGTCTGATCCGCCGAAGATAACAGAAGATAACGAGAGCGAGTACGAGGGCGTGTACCTCGACAATGTTCTTTCGTCTGCATATACACCGGGCTCGGTTTTCAAAATAGTTACCGCGGCGGCGGCAATTGAAAACATTCCCGATATTTATCAGCGTACCTGGTACTGCAGCGGCAGCGAGGAAATCGGCGGCCATGACATAAGGTGCGTGGACGGCGAGGCTCACGGCGAAATAAATCTGAAGCAGGCTATGGAACAGTCCTGCAACATCGTGTTTGCTAAGCTTGCTGTTGAGCTGGGCCCCGAAAAAATGAAGGCGGCGGCTGATAAAATGGGTATCAACATGAGCTTTGACGTCGATGACACAAAAACCGCCAAGGGGCATTATAACACCGACGGCGCCGACACAAATGCGCTTGCGTGGTCGGGCGTAGGTCAGGGCATAGGCGAGTACGAGGATAAGGTCAACCCCATGCAGATGGCGATTATGTGCGGAGCCATAGCAAACGGCGGAACCGCCAAGGGCGCCACATGCATTAAGAACGCCGAGGGAGATACTCTCAGAAAAATCGGCTTCAAAAAGCCCGGAGACCACTCGCTTGTTAATTCCGATACGGCGCGGCAGCTGCTTGACATAATGCCCGAATACTCAATAGGCGGACTAAAGGTTCACGCCAAAACGGGTACCGCCGAGGTCGGCGACAACAAGAAGAATAACGCGTGGTTTGTTGGCTGCGCTCTTGACGAGGACTGTCCGCTGGCATTCGCGTGCGTTGTAGAGGACGCGGGCTTCGGTAACTCATATGCCCGTCCCGTTGTAGAGGCGGCGCTGTCCACTGCGGCTCAGAAGCTGCGAGGAACGTGACGTTCCATCCAAAGCCGCCTTTGGATCACAGGATATATTATAAAAGTTTCTGCAACGGCGTGTCTAAACTCGCGGGTTTGGAAGTTTTATTAAACGCAATTGTATGATTCACGTCATGTGCGTCGGCTCAGCTGACCGCGTACTGTCCATCGCGTCACGCGACTGCAAACTAAATTCTTAAAATAAAACTAAAAGCATACATAGAAAGGAAATTATAAATGGCAAACTTTTTAAAAGCAATGTTTGGCAACTACAGCAAGCGTGAGGTCAAGCGCGTTCAGCCCAAGGCTAACAAGGTTCTTGAGCTGGAGGAAAAATACGCCGCTATGTCCGAAAGCGAGCTGAAAAACCAGACCGCTATTCTCAAGGAGCGTCTCGCCAACGGCGAAACCACCGACGATATTTTGCCCGACGCATTTGCCGTATGCCGCGAGGCGAGCTGGCGTGTGCTTGGCATGAAGCACTTCCCCGTACAGGTTATCGGCGGTATTGTGCTTCACCAGGGCAGAATCGCCGAAATGAAAACAGGTGAAGGTAAAACCCTTGTGGCTACCCTGCCCGCGTATCTTAACGCGCTTACCGGCAACGGCGTTCATATCGTAACCGTCAACGACTATCTTGCCCGCCGTGACTCCGAGTGGATGGGCAAGCTGTATAAATACCTCGGCCTGACTGTAGGTCTTATCGTTCACGACCTCGACAACGACGGAAGAAAGGCCGCTTACAACGCCGACATCACCTACGGCACAAACAACGAGCTCGGCTTTGACTACCTGCGCGACAACATGGTTGTTTACAAGGAGAACAAGGTTCAGCGCGGCCATGCCTTCGCTATTGTCGACGAGGTCGACTCGATCCTCATAGACGAGGCGCGTACCCCTCTTATCATTTCAGGTCAGGGCGACAAGTCCACCGACCTCTATGAGCGCGCCGACAAGCTCGCCAAAACCCTTAAACTTGAGCGCTTTACCGAAATCGACTCAAAAGAGGACATGGACGAGTACTACGCCGAAAACAACATCGATTATGTTGTTGACGAAAAGCAGAAAACCGCCACTCTTACCCAGCTCGGCGTTAAGAAGGCGGAGGAATACTTCAATATTGAAAACCTTACCGACCCCGAAAACCTGACGATTCAGCACCATGTAAACCAGGCTATCAAGGCTAACGGCGTTATGAAGCTGGATGTTGACTATGTTGTAAAAGACGGCGAGGTCATCATCGTCGACGAGTTTACAGGCCGTCTGATGTACGGCAGACGCTTTAACGAAGGTCTGCACCAGGCTATTGAGGCTAAAGAGGGCGTTAAGGTTCAGTCCGAGAGCAAAACCCTTGCTACAATCACCTTCCAGAACTACTTCCGTCTGTACAAGAAGCTGTCGGGTATGACAGGTACAGGCCAGACAGAGTCCGAGGAGTTCCAGGAAATCTATAAGCTCGACGTTGTTGAGATCCCCACCAACAAGCCCGTTATCCGTGAGGATTTGCGCGACGCGGTATTCAAGACCGAAAACGGCAAGTTCAACGCGGTTATCGATCAGATCGTTGAAGTGCACGAAAAAGGCCAGCCCGTACTGGTAGGTACAATTTCAATCGAAAAGTCCGAGCTGCTCTCAAAAATGCTCAAGCGCCGCGGAATCAAGCACAACGTGCTCAACGCAAAGCAGCATGACAAGGAAGCGGAAATCATCGCCCAGGCAGGTAAGTTCGGCGCTGTAACAATTGCTACAAACATGGCGGGCCGCGGTACCGATATTATCCTCGGCGGTAACGCCGAGTACATGGCCAAGTCCTCAATGCGCAAGCAGGGCTATCCCGAGGAGCTTATCGAGGAAGCTACGGGCTACGCCGAGACCGACAACGAGGAAATTCTTGAAGCCAGAAAGACCTTCCAAGAGCTCAACGAGAAGTATAAAGAGGAAATCAAGGACGAGGCAGACAAGGTTCGTGAAGCGGGCGGACTTATGATTATCGGCACCGAGCGCCACGAGTCGCGCCGAATCGACAACCAGCTTCGCGGACGTTCCGGACGTCAGGGCGACCCGGGTGTGAGCCGCTTCTTCCTCTCAACCGAGGACGACCTTATGCGCCTGTTCGGCGGCGACAGAATGCGCGCCATGATGGAGCGCATGAGGGTTGACGAGAATACTCCCATCGAGAACAAAATGCTCACCAATATCATAGAAAGCTCGCAGGAAAAGGTTGAAATGCGCAACTTCGGTATTCGTAAGGACGTACTGCAGTACGACGACGTTCTCAACCGCCAGCGCGAGATTATCTACGGTCAGCGCGACCAGGTTCTCGACGGCGAGGATCTGCACGAGACCGTGCTGAAAATGCTTAACGACACCATCGATACCTCGATTTCCCACTATCTGCCCGAAGGCCCCAAGGAGAACTGGAACTACCAGAGTCTTGTTGAGTACTACAGGGGATGGATTATCACCGACGAGGCAAAATATAAGCTCGACGAGGACGACCTTGCTGATATGGAAGCCGACGAAATCGGTCAGATGATCAAGGACGACGCCCTCGCAATCTTCAAGGAGAACGAGGAGCTGCTGCCCCCCGAGACTATCCGCGAGATGGAGCGCGTTTATCTGCTCAAGAGCGTTGACACACACTGGATGGATCATATCGACGCCATGGATCAGCTGAAAGCGGGAATCCGCCTGCGCTCTTACGGTCAGCACGACCCCGTTGTTGAGTACCGTCTTGAGGGCTTCGACATGTTCGACGAGATGATTGAGAACATCCGCGAGGACACAATCAAGCTGATGCTCATTATGCCCAAGCGCGTTTATGAAATTCAGAAGCGCCAGGAGGCTATTGAGGCCGCCAGAAAGGCAGCCGAGGCCGCAGCCGCGGCAGCGCATCAGGTGATGCTCAATAAGGAAGAAGAAAAAGAGCAGCCCAGCGCCGTTCAGGCAGCGCTCAAGCGCGAGCAGGTCGCTAAGCCCGTCCAGACATCGGGCGACGGCACCGACACAGCAAACAAAACCGTGCGCAAAGGCAAAAAAGTCGGCAGAAACGATCCCTGCCCCTGCGGAAGCGGCAAAAAATATAAAAAATGCTGCGGCAGAGACGCATAATTTAAAACTATCCCAAAAGCCCCTTCTGTTCTGAAAGGGGCTTTTTTAGTGGTTAGTGTTTTGTTTGTTGGAACGCGCTTTAACGTAAAACATAGGGAGATGGATTGTTATTACAAATAACAGCGGAATGTATGACAGAATATACCGCGCAGTGCAAATGATACCCAAAGGCAGGGTAGCGACCTACGGTCAGGTCGCGGCGATGGCAGTCGGCTGAGCCGACGGACAGGACGCGAATCAAACGTTTGTTATTACCAAAACTTCCCAACCCGCGAGTTAAAATGCGCCGTTATACTGAGCTTACCTAAAAAACCGACTTTTCCAAAGGCGCGCCGGATGGAACGTCACGTTCCCGGGCTTTGCTTTCGGAGGAAAAAATGAGCAGCGGAGACTGCTTGAAAAAGAGGGCGTAGAGGTTGTTGACAACCGCGTTGACCTGAAAAAGTATCAGTTCAGAGGATGACATTAGATTACAAATCGATTAACAAATCCCCGCCACGTCTTACATCTTGTTAATAAAGTTGCATTTCCCCACAAAATGTGGTATAATATACGCGATTGATGTGTAATGCTTTTGCAAACCTTATCCGCCGAAGTTTATCCGGACGAATATGTATTTGGAGAGATAATATGGATTACAAATTAATCGCACTTGACATTGACGGCACGCTTACCAACTCAAGAAAAGAGATTACACCGCGCACGCGTTACGCGCTGCTTGAGGCGCAGGCTCAGGGCAAGAAGATCATTCTCGCCTCGGGCAGACACCCGATCGGGGTGTATCCTATTGCGCGCGACCTCAGACTGGACTTGAACGGCGGCTATATAATGTCCTTTAACGGGGGCAAAATAATTGAATGCGCCACCAACCGCACAATAGTCACAAAGCTTTTTCCGCGTGAGTATCTCGCCGACATAGTAAGTGTGCTCAAGGATTCCAACATCACGGTTATTACCTGGGACGACAGGCGCATTTACGCCGACAGTAAGCGCAATGACTATACCGACGTCGAGCAGGATGTGCTGAAAACAGAGATGGTTGTGGTGGACGATTTTGTGTCTGAAATCAAGTTCGATATAAATAAGATTCTGCTGGCGGGCGAGCCTGACGAGCTTGACGAGTATCAAAAAATCCTCGCAAAGCGTTACGACGGTTTGCTTGAGGTTTATAAAAGCGCGCCGTATTTTCTGGAGCTTATGCCGCTTGGCGTTTCAAAGGGCTCGATGCTGCCCCTGCTTCTTGACAAACTGGGGGTAAAGCGCGACGAGCTTATTGCCTTCGGCGACGAGTACAATGACATGACCATGATCGGTTATGCGGGTATGGGTGTCGCAATGGCAAACGGCGAGCTCGAGGTGCAGAAAATCGCCAATTACGTCTGCCCATCCAACGACGAGGACGGAGTTGCCGACACTCTGCAAAAGTTTGTTTTGAAATAACGGGGCGTATATCGCTCCGTTTTGTTTTGCCATGATTTTTTACTGTGCAATACGCACACCTTAATTATGCAGTATTGCCTTAACATTCGTAAATATTTGCATATTTCAAAAAGTTGCCTTTTCTTAAAAAGTATGGTATAATATATAGTCTGAGAAAATATGATTAAGTAGAATGGAGAGGAAGTGATTACATGACGCACGCTGAATGGGAGTATTCTGATATTACCCCGGAGATTAACGTTCTTGCCGAAAAGATGTCCGAGAACTCAAAAATCGACATTGATTTGTACAGCAAATACGATGTAAAAAGAGGTTTGCGTGACATTGACGGAAAGGGTGTTCTGACAGGACTTACCGATATTTCCACTATTAAGCAGAACAAGCTGGTGGACGGAAAGCTGGTTCCCTGCGACGGCGAGCTTTATTATCGCGGCTACAATGTCAACGATATTGTCAACGGCATTATGAAGGACAACCGCTTTGGCTTTGAGGAGGTTGTTTATCTGCTGCTGTTCGGCGAGATGCCTACCGCTGAGGAGCTTAAATCCTTTAAAGAGCTGTTGGTGCGTTACAGAACCCTTCCCCAGAACTTTGTGCGCGACGTTATTTTAAAGGCGCCCAGCGACGATATGATGAACACTATCGCGCGAAGCGTGCTGACTCTGTTCTGTTACGATAAACACGCTAACGACACCTCGATAAACAACGTGCTCAGGCAGTGCATACAGCTGATTTCGGTATTCCCGATGCTTTCGGTTTACGGCTATCACGCCTATAACCACTACCTGCGCGACAAGAGCCTTTATATCCACTACGCCGAGCCCACCATGTCAACCGCGGAGGTTATTCTTTCGCTGCTGCGCCCCGACCGCAAGTACACCGAGCTTGAGGCTAAGGTTCTGGACATGGCGCTGATTCTGCATATGGAGCACGGCGGCGGCAACAACTCCACCTTTACGACCCACGTTGTAACTTCGTCGGGCACCGATACATACTCGGCGGTTTCCGCTGCTCTGGCATCACTTAAAGGCCCGAAGCACGGCGGCGCGAACGTCAAGGTCTTTGAAATGTTTGAGGATTTAAAGAAAAACGTCACCGACCGCAAGGACGACGACGCTATTACAGATTATCTTGAAAAGCTGCTCGATAAAAAGGCTTTTGATAAAAAAGGCCTTATCTACGGCATGGGACATGCGGTATATACAATAAGCGACCCGCGTCAGAAAATTCTCAAGGGCGCTGTTCAGACGCTCGCGCATGTTGAGGGATATTCCGACGACTTTGATTTATATGAGCGCGTTGAGCGTTTAGCGCCTCTCGTTATCGGCAAAAAGCGGAGAATCTACAAGGGCGTAGCCTCAAATGTAGACTTCTACAGCGGCTTGCTTTACAGTATGCTTGATATTCCCTGCGAGCTTTACACACCGCTGTTTGCTACGGCGCGTATCGCGGGATGGAGCGCTCACCGCATGGAAGAGCTTATTAACGCGGGCAAGATTATCCGCCCGGCGTACATGAGCATTTCTACGGAAAAGAATTATACACCGCTTGCGGAAAGATAAGCGGCGTGACTAACCCCAATACATAATTAAAGGCGGCCTCAGGGGTCGCCTTTGCTGTATCAGACAGAATTCGGGACAGATAAGGAATGTTAAAAATGAAAAAGATAATTCAGCGGCAAAAGCTTGTCCACTACTCCGCCTCGCTGATAGGCGGATTTTTGGCAGGGTACACCGTCTTTAATCACATGGAGATTTTGGGAAACGCCCAGACGGGCAACCTTATCAGAATGATGCTCGACCTGTGCCGCGGGAACCTGACATTTATATGGTTTATGGTGCTCAGCTTTTTGATTTACTGCGGCGGAAATGTGTTTTATGTGCTTGTCAGACGCAAGGTGAAAATCAGCATGAAAATTGTCAGCCTGATCTGCACCTCGGCGGCGGTTATCGCTGTGGGGGCGATCCCCTATGTGCGCAACGACTATGTGGCGTGTTACCCGATTATTTTCGTCGCGCCCATTCAGTGGAACGCATTTAAAATCGCCGCGGGAAACTCAAGCTCAACTATATTTTCGTCGAATAACGTGCGTCAGGCGTCGATGCTTACGACAAATTACATTCTGTCCCGCGACAAGGCGACGGGCGCAAAGGCGCGCTTTTATTGGCTGACGCTCTTGTCGTTTAATTCGGGCGTTGCAATGGCAGGCTTGCTTAGTATGTGGCTCGGTGTTTTCAGTATTTGGTTCTGCTTTGTGCCGATCGGAATTACGGTTGTAAACTATTATTTTTACATGAGCGAGAAGCTGCGCGTAGCGGCGCTCGTGAATGCATGACGAGGGATTGACAGTTGGATTACTGATCCAAAAAGCCTCCTTTATGAAAGGAGCCTGTTGCGCGCCGCTAACCGCTAAATCATTCCTTCAGTTTGTTCAGTTTTTCGATTTGCTTTGCTCGCTTATAGCGGTAGAGGATGTTTTCCGCCCACTCGCGGTCGATTTTTATAAAGCCCTTCAGCTTTTTGTCCTTTACGGCGAAGTTCTCGATAATGTCCTTTGACTTGCCGTAGATTTCCAGCCTTGCGGTCTGGACGTAAGGCGTTCTGTCTTCGCCCGTAAAGTAAGTAAAGCCCATTGTGTTGCTCTCGCGGTCATACATCGACAGGTAGCCCTCATTTACAGAAACGCCGCCGAGCTTTTTTGAAACGGTCTGGCTTATGGCGACCTTTGTAAGCTCAACAGCCATGTCGTCAAGACGGGACTCAAAAATAAAAATCTTCTCCTTAAATGAGTTGAAATCGGAGACAACGCGCTTGCTTATGTTGCGAAGGTTGCTGTATTTGTCCTCAAGCTCTTTGTCACAGAGCTGAAAACGGTCGATTTTAGGAATAAGATAAACCATAAAGCGGTTTTTCATATCATTGTAAAGAATCGGGTATGTCAGACGGGCGTTGTATTTGCAAGACGGACATGTCCACGCGAAAAGCGAGCCGTCAAGCACGCGTTCACGGTATTTTTTATTTTTAACAACGTTTACGCTTGTGTAAATTTCCGCTTTGCCCAGGTTGCCGCACATGGGGCAAACGACAGCTTTGTTGGTCTTGTTTTCAGACATTGCGGCTCCGCTCCTTTCTGAAAGCGCTTACTTTACTCTATATTATACCAACCCGACGCAATTTTCACAAGTAAATTTTAAAAAAATGTTGATTTTATTCAAAATATCTGTCATAATAATAGCGTAAAAAAAATACGTGGCAATAAATCTAAGTCGGAGGTATTGAATATGGAATTTTTTAATACATTAAAAAGCGGATTCGGCACAGCGGTTGAATCCATCTCAACCATTGCTATGAATCTGATTGAAAACAAACGCACCGCCGCAAAGCTTAATCGCCTCAGAGATGTTATGAAGAGCGAGAGCGAGCTTATGAACCGTGCGTATATAGCGCTTGGCAAGGGTTATTACGAGCAAATCAAAAAGGGCGAAAAACCCAACACCGAGCGCGAGGCTAAGCTTGTTGAGCTTATTGACAACTGCAAGGCCAAGATTGCCAGAGCCAGAGAGTGCTACAGAAAAATTGTAGAGAATCAGAACGCAGACCTGTTTTCCGCTCCCGCGGAAAAGACGGTTGAGGAGCCGTTTGAGAAGCAGGACGTAGTTGACATCACCGTTGCCTGCTCAAACGAGAGCGACTACGCTTCAAGCCCCTTTGATAACTGCGGCAAGAAGGACGTTGTAGAGGAAATCGCCGACGAGTTTATCGACGACGAATCCCCGATTGACGAGCTGTTTTAAATAGTACAAAAACCGCCGGCTTAAACTCAGTCCGAGTTGAGCCGGCGATTATATTTAATGCGGAATTCGGAATGCTGAATTGCGCAGCGTTTTATTTCTCGGTGCAGGGGCGGTCGCGTGACGCGACGGACACGACGCGCAACTAACGTTTGTAAAAAAATATTACCGTTATTTCCGCGTTAAGATGCGCCGTTGCAGAAAGGTTTTTTTGTTATATCATCGCTTTCCAAAGGCGCGCCGGATGCAACGTCACGTTGCAACAAAAAGGCTGTCGAAAAACGACAGCCTTTTTTGTTGAAATTGAAATTGTGTTTGAAATAATAAATAGTTACTGATTAGCAGAAGAAAACGTCCATTTCGCCGTTTTCGCCGTCAGCTACGAAGTAAGCCTTGCTCTCTTCGGGCTTGAGGTATACAGCGATTTCCTTGGCGTCCTTGCCGTAGGTAGCCTTAACGTCAGCAACAACCTTCTCAATGGAAACCTGTACGCCGCCGAACTCTACAAAGAAGTCAACCTTAGCCTCAGCGGGCTTCTTGGGAGCAGCTTTCTTAGCAGGTGCCTTCTTGGCGGGAGCCTTCTTAGCAGCAGCCTTCTTGGGCTCAGCCTTTTTAACCTCTGCCTTTTCTACAACCTTTTCAGCGGGCTTTTCAGCAGCCTTGGTTACCTTTTCGGCAGCCTTAGTTACTTTTTTTTCTTTCTTCTCTGCTGCCTCTGCAGCCTTCTTTGTTCTAGGCATTAAAAATCCCTCTTTCCAGTAAATATTTTATTTGTTATAGTATTATTTTCTTTGCCTGTACCCTCATTATACATACATAAAAAATATTTGTCAATAAATACAAATTATTTTTGTCGGTTAGTACATATTTCAAGAAATTCTGATTTTCAGTTGGTGAATTTTAACAATATATTTTGCCATATTTTGTAGATAATACAGTATTGACAGGGTTTTCGGCTATGTTTTATTGAAAATTTTTCGGTCATATGATACAATATCACAGGAAAGAGGGTAGGGTTTTGTTTTTAGAAAACTTTGTTTTGATAGGCCAGCAGGTGCTGGTGCTTTTTATACTTATCGCGGTTGGCTTTGCATGCGGAAAACTGGGCGCGATCACTGAGCACGCGTCAAAAAAGATGACGGATATAGTTTTGTACGTCGTCACCCCGTGCGTTATGGTAAACGCCTTTCAGCGTAAGTTTACGGCAGAGCTGCTGAGACAAGTCTTTCTGGCGGCGGGGATCGCGCTGGCAATACTTATTCTGTCGATTTTGCTGACAAAGCTCGTGTTTCACGACAGAGATATATCGAGAAGAAAGGTTCTGCAGTTTTCGGTTGTTTTCTCAAACTGCGGTTTTATGTCGCTTCCGCTTCAAAACGAGCTGCTGGGCGACGAAGGAATGTTCTTCGGCTCAATATTTGTGGCGATTTTTAATGTTGTTGTATGGACATACGGACTGCTTGATATGAGCGGCAACAAAAAGCAGCTCTCGGCAAAGCGGCTTGTTACTAATCCGGGAATACTCGGCTTTGCCGCGGGAATGATCATTTTTATGTGCGGCGTGCAGCTTCCCGTTTTCGTCGCGCAGCCGGTAAAACACCTTGCAAACCTAAACACACCCATGCCTATGCTGATTATCGGGTTTTACTTATCCAACGCAAAAATCAAGCGGGCGTTTACCGACGCCGGAGGGTACATAGCAATGGCGCTGAGGCTTTTGGTAATTCCCTTGGCGGTGCTGTTCGCGCTTGCACCTTTTGGTGTTAACCGCAATCTGCTTATCGCGTTTGTCATTGCCTGCTCTGCTCCTACTGCCGCGACGACTACCATGTTCTCGACGAAGTTCGACAGAGATGTTGAGCTGTCGGTCGGAATTGTAGCCGCCTCAACACTTCTGTCAATTGTAACCATGCCGCTTGTTGTATCGCTTGCGTATACGGTTTGCCCGGCGTAAAATGTGACATTGCCCTATACAAATACGGTCGGGCACGAAATGTATTTTTTATAAAAATCCGGCTGCACGACCTAAATTATTCATTATTCACTATTCACTATAAATAAAGGAGGTCCCTATGTCCCGAAGCTCAAGACAAAAAGAAAAGCTTTTGTATCTGCAAAAGATTATGCTTGAAAAAACCGATGAAGACCACGCGCTCACCATCAACGAAATCAAGGATTTGCTGGCGGGATATGATATTCAGACAGAGCGCAAGTCGCTGTATGATGATTTGCGCATACTGGAGACCTTCGGACTGGACATCTGCCGTACACGCGGCAGAGACACGCGCTATTTTGTGGGCAGCCGTGACTTTGAAATACCCGAGCTCAAGCTTTTGGTGGACGCGATTCAAAGCTCAAAGTTTATTACCCACAGCAAAAGCATAAAGCTGATTTCAAAGCTTGAGAAACTTGTAAGTGAAAACGAGGGAAAGCAGCTTCAGCGCGAGGTTTATGTGACAAACCGCGTCAAAACACTGAATGAGCAAATATATTATAACGTCGATGAAATCCACAACGCGATTTCCGACAATAAAAAGATTTCGTTCCGCTACATGAAGTGGGCGGTTGATTTCGGCGGCAGGCAGAAAATCGTAAGAGTTGAGCGCCATCCCGACAAAAAATATCTTGTGTCACCCTTTGCTCTTTGCTGGGACGACGAAAACTATTATCTGATAGCTTACGACAGCGCGGAGGATAAGCTCAAGCATTTCCGCGTCGATAAAATGGAAAAAATCAAAATTGAGGACGCAAAGCGGGATGGCATGGACAGGTTTGAGAAATTCAACCTTGCCCATTACGCAAAGAGCGTGTTCTCAATGTTCGGCGGCGAGGAGTGCGAGGTAAAGCTGAGCGTAGACAACGACCTTATAGGCGTAATAGTCGACAGATTCGGGTCGGATATATATATAGTCAGAGAGTCCGATACCTCTTTTTTAGTAAATGTAAGGGTTGTTTTAAGTCCGCAATTCTTTGCGTGGCTGTTTGGCTTAGGCCTAAAGGTCAGGATAATTTCTCCGAAAAAAGCATTGGACGAATATAAAACAAAAATTCAGGAACTCAGCGCGCTATATTGTTCCGAAAAATGAGTATTAACAG
>OMYD01000023.1 GCA_900315195.1 uncultured Eubacteriales bacterium
GTGCCGACCAAGGTGAAATCATACTTGCGCACCATTTTCAGATTGATAATCTCAAAGCGCGACACGCGCAGGAAATTGCCGCTGAGGATTCCCTCTACGCTTTGCAGAGATTGCTTGGCGTGGAATACGTCGCGCATGGTGACGATGCGGATATTCTTGCCGTCGGCGGAAATCAAGACGATATCCTTTTCATCAATAACGGTGGGGCAATTAGCCTGATTCAGCACGGTGAGCATGACGGGCTCGCGCTGCGCAAGGCTTTCCATAAGCGCGTCGACCTGCTCGTCACGCGAGGCTGCGCGTATCGCAATGTCGATGGTGTCAAGCGTTTTATCTTGCTCAAACCGGATGTTGATTTTCTTCATACGGCAAATTCTCCTTTCCCTCTTTTTTCACAGCCGGGTGACGGCACAAACCGGACGACCGATGATAGTATTGACAATCCGAACAGTCCGGAAACGTCTCAGCGCGGATTTCGCACCATTTTTGATGCGCCCAGCCGAACTTTGTACGGCAGCACCGACACGCAAAAAAGGAGCAGTCGCCGCGTATGGCAACCTCAGACAAACGGTTATTTATCATACTGGCAGCAACTCCTTTCATATTTGATAAAAAAATTATAGCAATTCACCAAAATATAATCAATAGATTTGGAACAAGCGGTATTAAATGAGGAGCAAGCGGTTATGATATTTGCTTCGGATGACAAAAAAGCTGTCCTCTGGCATTTCAGAGAACAGCTTTTATCTTGTATCCTATTAGGTATTCATTTTTCCGTTAAGAGTCTCACGTCACGCTTTGCCGGACGCCGTTTTTGTTTATGGTAGATTTTATAAGACCAAATTAGCAGATGCCCTGGAACATCATAGCCTTTGCAACTCTCTCAAAGCCGGCAATGTTAGCGCCTGCGATGAGGTTGTCGCCGAGGTTATACTTCTGGCAAGCATCCATAGACTGCTTGAAAATGTTAACCATGATGTTTTCAAGCTTCTCAAATACTTCTTCCTCAGAGAAGATGAGGTGCTCAGCATTCTGAGCCATCTCGATGCATGAGCAAGCTACGCCGCCTGCGTTTGCAGCCTTGGAAGGACCAACAACAACGCCGTTGTTCTGGAGGTACTCAATAGCCTCGTTTGTAGTGGGCATGTTAGCGCCTTCGCAGAGGAACTTGCAGCCGTTAGCAACCATCTTCTCAGCGTCAACAGTGTGGATTTCATTCTGAGTAGCGCAAGGAATGTAGAGGTCAGCCTTAACACCCCAGGGCTTCTCGCCTGCGAAGAACTTAGCGGTGGGATATTTCTCAGCGTAAGGAGCGCAGATGTTCTTACCTGAAGCTCTGAGCTCGAGAAGGTAATCGATCTTCTCACCTGTTACACCATCCTCGTCGAGAATGTAGCCGTCAGGACCGGAAATTGTGATAGCCTTAGCGCCAAGCTGTTCAAGCTTCTTAGCGGTACCCCAAGCAACGTTACCAAAGCCTGAGATAACAACCTTCTTGCCCTCAAGAGACTCACCAAAGTGCTTCAGCATCTCTCTTGCGTAAAATACGATACCGTAACCTGTAGCCTCATCTCTGCCTGCAAGACCGCCGTTGAGTGTGCCCTTACCGGTGAGTGTGCCGTCATAGCTGTCACGGATTCTCTTATACTGACCCATCATGTAGCCGATTTCTCTTCCGCCTACGCCGAGGTCACCTGCGGGAACGTCGGTGTTGGGGCCGATGTGTCTGTAAAGCTCAGTCATAAAGGACTGGCAGAAACGCATGATTTCCATATCTGACTTGCCGTTGGGATCAAAGTCAGCGCCGCCCTTGCCGCCGCCGATGGGCAGACCGGTCAGAGCGTTTTTGAAGATCTGCTCAAAACCGAGGAATTTAACAATACTAATATTTACATTGGGAGCAAAACGAAGACCGCCCTTGTACGGACCAAGCGCGCTGTTGAACTGAATACGGAAGCCGCGATTTACCTGCACCTTACCGTTGTCGTCAACCCACGGAACTCTGAACATAACCTGTCTCTCAGGCTCGGTGATTCTCTCAATGAGAGCCATCTTCTCGTACTCAGGGTTCGCATCAAAAACAGGCTCCAAAGAAGTAAGTACTTCTGTAGCTGTCTGAAGGAACTCGGGCTGATTCGGATTTTTTGCTGCCAGCTTTTCAAGCTGTTCGCTAACGTATGACATAATAAAAGTCCTCCCTTAAATAATGTACGGTTTGATTACTTTTGCAGGCGAAACACATTTTCGTTTCACCAACGCTCTTATTCTACTATATAATAAATGATTTTGCAAGAGTTTTTTGCAAGTTTTTTTAATTAAATTTCAAAATATTGTGTCAGATAATATGTTTTATCGCAAAATGCATGAAAATATGCAGGGATCATGTACTGCAAGTCAGCAATTTTTTGAATTTTCATTACTTTCTCTTGCATTTCAGCCTTTGTTTCCACATAGCAAAAATATTTTGTATAATTCAAAGCCTGAGTTTTCACATAGATATCAACATAATTTTTAGTTGCATTTGGACATATTAACATGTTATAATAGTGTTGAATCTTAAATTATACAAATAGTAATAGGTGATATTATGGATTATTTTAAACGATTAAAAGAACTCAGAATAAAAAACGGCTACACTCAGGAACAGATAGCTTTTATACTTCATACCAGGCAGGAACAGTACAGCAAATACGAAAGCGGAAAACGCGAGCTGCCCATTAAGCACCTTATAGCACTGTGCTGTCTTTACCGCGTTTCCGCTGATTATGTTTTGGGCATTGAAAAATTCGTAAAAAAATAAGGAGAAAGGATTACTCCTCTCCCCTTTCGGTTCGTTATTATTCTTCTGCCTGGGCAACCTTCATCATAATAGCGCATTCCATTCGCTTTCTGAACAGCTCACAGCCATACTCATAAATGCCGCTGATTGAGCCTGTGGCGTGGTACGCGTTCGCGGCACAGCCTCCGCTGCAGTAAAGCCTTGCCCAACAGTCTTTACAGTCAGGACGAGCATATGCGTTGCAGAGCTTGAACTCATTCTGAACCTCATGATTGTCAACGCCGTTCCAGATATCGCCAAGCTTGTATTTATCATCTCCGACAAATTGGTGGCAGGGATATAAATCGCCCCAAGGTGTTACCGCCATGTATTCGGTGCCCGAACCGCAGCCGGAAATGCGTTTATAAATACAAGGTCCTCCTGTGAGGTCAATCATGTAGTGGTAGAAAGTCAGCGTTCTGCCTTCTTTTTCACGTTTTAGCATTTCTTTAGCGAGAATCTCATACTGCTCGAACAGTACAGGCAAATCGTCATACGTCAGCGCGTACGGATCGTCGGGAGAGCAGACAACGGGCTCCATCGAAAGCTCGGTAAAACCGAGGTCAGCCATATGGAAAATGTCATTTGTAAAGTCGGTATTATTGTGAGTGTAGGTTCCGCGTACATAGTACCCCCTGCCCTCTCTGCGCTTTACAAACTCCTGAAACTTCGGAACTATCACATCATAGCTTCCCTTACCGTTTACGGTTTTGCGAAGGTTGTCGTGTATTTCTTTTCTTCCGTCAAGACTTAATACAACGTTATGACATTCTTTGTTAGCAAATTCAATTACATCATCGTCAACCAGCATACCGTTTGTTGTCAGCGTAAATCTAAAATTCTTATTATACTTCTTTTCAATGCTGCGGGCATAAGCAACAATTTCTTTTACGACTTCAAAGTTCATCAGAGGTTCGCCGCCGAAGAAATCGACTTCCAAATTCACGCGGCTGCCTGAGTTTTCGATAAGGAAATCAATTGCGCGCTTGCCGACCTCAAGGCTCATAAGAGCACGCTCGCCGTGATACTTGCCCTGACTTGCAAAGCAATACTCGCAGTTGAGGTTACAGGTATGGGCAATGTGAAGGCATAGAGCCTTAATAACCGTGTTGCGCTTTTTGAAATCGAAGGCCAGGTTTTCGTATTTGTCCTCGGTAAAAAGCTTACCTTGCTCCTTCAGCTCCTCAACATCATCAATGCAGTCGCTGATTTCTTTTGCGTTAACATCCGGTGCGTCTTTGTAATTTTCAAGCAAAGCGGATATTATTTCCTCTCTGCTGTTTTTTTCGTACATTTCAATGACGTCATACGCAAGATCGTCAACACAGTGAACGCTTCCGCTGTATACATCAAGAACAATATTATAGCCGTTGAGTTTATATTGATGTATCATTTAAAACACTCCATTACATAAGGAAAGCCGTTAGCCCTGCGGGATAACGGCTGATTTTCCTTGATATGAGAAAATTATTTCTCGATGCACTTCTCGCACTGCTGATTAGCAACACCGCAGGAAGTTTTGCAGGCTGACTGACATGAAGTCTGGCACTCGCCACAGCCGCCGTTCTTTACGCTCTTTTTAAGGTCGCGTGTTTCGATAGTCTTAATTCTTTTCATAGCGATCAAACTCCTTTAAGAATTTATATATAAATTCTACCATATACCGAAGATTTTGTCAATTAAAATCTGAAACGATTAAGCCGTTGGGATAGGTGTTGAGGCTTGATATAATATTGACGCCGCTTTGCTCAAGCCTTTTGATTTCATTCAGAATCGCTTCGGTTATTAATTCTCCCTTTACAACAAGCGGAATTCCCGGCGGATAAGCAAAAATATCCTCATGAGAAACAGTACCTGCCGTCTCAGTCAAACTTTTAACGACGGCATTATAGCGAAAGCAATTACATGAATTATATGCTTTCTCGGGTCTTATTTCTTCTACGGAATTCTGGCTTATCAATTGAGAAGTAATCCGTTTATCAATCTCCGCCAAAGCGTCAGCCAAGCGGTTAAAGCCCTCATCGGTATCGCAGACTGACGTCATAGCTATAACGTAATCACAAGCGGACATCTCCGTTTCGAGCTTGTACTCATCTCTTAATATTGCCGCCAAATCATGTCCGCTCAGGTTAGTCCCCGTTGTCATAATGACCAGCTTTCCCTTATCGTAATCGTAAACGCTGTCGGGCAGATGATTGAATAAAAGGTTTAGATAGCAAAGACTCTTTGTTCTCTTATAGAATATTTCAAGCCTTTTTTCGTAAGCTTTAAACAAGCTCTTATCCTGTTCAGTTTTTTTAAGGCATTGATCAACGGAGCTCATCAGCACATAAGACGGGCTGCTTGTTTCAAATACGGAAAGATTAGCTTGCAGCAAGCCTTCGATTGATTCATCGTTTGTCAGCAAAAGCGCGGTCTGTGTCAGTGACGGAAGCGTTTTATGCAGGCTGACAACGGAAACATCAGCTCCCGCCGCCATAGCGGTCACGGTTTTTCTATCAAAATACAGGTGCGCGCCGTGGGCTTCGTCCACAAAAAGCTTTGCGCCGCAGTTATAACAGATTTCTGAAATCAAGGCAAGATCAGAACCAACGCCTTCGTAGGTCGGAGAAGTTAGAACAACCAACTTAGTGTCCGGATGCTTCTGCAGCGCTTCATAAACCTCTTCTTCGGTAACACTTGCGCAAACAGTCGGATACTTTTCCAGTCTTTTGGGATAGATATATTCCGCATTCAAGCCGCAAAGCTCAACCGCGTTATAGACCGATCGGTGGCAGTTACGCGCTATAAGCACTGTATCGCCCGGCTTGGTCATGGTGCGGATTGCCGCCAAAATACCGCCCGTGGCGCCGTTTACCAGCAGAAACGCTCGCTTTACCTGAAGCAAAGCTTCAGCCTTTTTTTCAATTTCCCGTATACACCCCTCGGGATGGTGCAAATTGTCAAAGCCTTCAATTTCCGTTAAATCAATTTGATACGGAATAAGGCTTCCGTCACTATGCCTTTTATGTCCCGGCATGTGAAACGGATACATTTCGGATTGTGAATATTCAATTAACCGTGAATATAAATCATCATTCATCAGTTCGTACCGAATTCTCTCAGTTCAAGACCTTTGTTGTGGTCAAGCGCCCAGTCAATACTCCAAAGGCTTGTAAACAACAGCAAATAATTACCTTTTAAATCCTGAATACGCTTTGTATCGGAAGCAAGGTCGAGTGTTTTGGGATCGATATCCTCGTTGACAATCCAGCGGATATACTCATACGGCAGGCTCTCCATAATGATATCTACATTATACTCGTTTTCAAGACGGTATTTTAACACATCGAACTGAAGCACGCCTACAACGCCGACTATTACCTCTTCCATACCCGCGTCAAGCTCCTGGAATATCTGAATAGCGCCTTCCTGAGCAATCTGATTAGTACCCTTTATAAACTGCTTGCGCTTCATGGTATCCTTTTGACGTACACGGGCAAAATGCTCGGGAGCAAAGGTGGGAATACCCTTGAACTGCACTTTATGGCTCGGTGAACAAATTGTATCTCCGATTGAGAAAATACCGGGATCAAATACACCGATGATGTCGCCAGCGTAAGCCTCGTCAACAATCTCGCGTTCCTGCGCCATTATTTGCTGAGGCTGAGAAAGACGCATTTTCTTGTTGCCCTGAACATGGAACACTTCCATATTCTTCTCAAACTTACCGCTGCAAATTCGCATGAATGCGATTCTGTCGCGGTGGGCTTTATTCATGTTTGCCTGGATTTTAAAGACAAATGCAGAAAAATCCTCTGACATGGGGTCAACTTCCTCGCTAACGGTTTCTCTCGCAAGCGGAGATGTTGTGAGATTTAAAAACTGCTCAAGAAACGGCTCTACACCGAAATTAGTCAATGCCGAACCAAAGAATACGGGAGTAAGCTTTCCGCTGCGAATAGAGTCAATATCAAATTCATCGCCAGCGCCGTCAAGCAGTTCGATTTCATCCATAAAGTCTGCTTTCAGATACTGACCGAGAACATCATCAAGAGCGGGATCATCAAGAGAATATTCCTGCTTCTCTACTTCCTTTTGGCCGTTGTTGGCGGTAAATGCAAGAATCTTTTCGGTGTTGCGGTCAAATACGCCTTTAAATTCCTTTCCTGAGCCGATTGGCCAGTTTACGGGATAAGTGTTGATTCCGAGAACATTTTCTATATCCTCAAGCAAATCAAACGGACTTTGAGCGTCGCGGTCCATTTTATTAATAAACGTAATAATCGGAATGTTACGCATAACACAGACTTTAAAAAGCTTAATAGTCTGTTTTTCAACACCTTTTGAGCCGTCGATAACCATTACGGCTGAATCGGCAGCCATAAGGGTGCGGTAGGTGTCTTCTGAGAAATCCTCGTGTCCGGGGGTATCAAGAATATTAATGCAGTAACCGTCATACTTAAACTGAAGCACTGACGAAGTAACAGAAATACCTCTCTGCTTTTCAATTTCCATCCAGTCGGAAACAGCGTGTCGGGCGGTACGTTTTCCCTTTACCGAACCGGCAAGGTTAATTGCTCCACCGTAAAGAAGCAGCTTTTCTGTAAGTGTAGTTTTACCGGCGTCAGGGTGCGAAATTATCGCGAATGTTCTGCGCTTAGTTATTTCGTCCTTGTATAAGCTCATAAATTCAGTCCTTTTCAAATTCTCTCAATTTATAATAATACTATTATTCCGCATGGAATGTCAACATTATAGAGTCAAATTTTAAAAAAATAAAAAAGAAACAAGAAATTTAAAACAAAAGCTTGACAAAAAAGTTAAGATATTGTAATATTATGGTAGTTAAAGGTTTGATTATTCCTATCTTTTCATATACCTTCCAACTTTGAGGCAGAAACTTTATGGTTTCTGCCTCAAAAATTTTAATCGGGGTGTTTAATATGTCAGATAATATCGGCGTCTATATTCATATTCCGTTTTGCAGAAGTAAATGCTATTACTGCGATTTTTTCAGTGAAAAAGCCAAGGAAGAAGATTTCGATAAATACACCGCACTGTTAAAAGAGAGAATCAAATATTGGGGAAACATTTCCAAAGAAACCGTTTCAAGCGTTTATATTGGCGGGGGTACGCCGAGTATTTTGGGCGCAGAAAGATTGTGTGATATTTTAACTGCTGTAGAGAAAAGCTTTAAAGTAAGCTCTGAAGCTGAGATAACCGTTGAAGTAAACCCCGAAAGCGGAAAAAGCCTTGATTTCAACAAACTGCGTAAAGTCGGATTTAACAGGATTTCAATAGGAATGCAGTCATCGCATGAATCTGAGCTGAAAGCTCTCGGCAGAATACATTCCCCTGAAGATGTACGGATTACAGTCAAAGCCGCAAAAGACGGAGGGTTTAAAAACATTTCGCTCGACATTATGATGGGAATTCCGAATCAGACCTTAACAAGCCTAAAAAAATCAATTGATTTTTGCGCCTTTTGCGGAGTAACTCATGTTTCGTCATATATATTAAAAATCGAGCCAGGCACAAAACTTTATTCTGAAAAAGAAAAATTATCACTGCCAAGTGAAGATGAAACCGCTGAACTGTATTTGAGTGCGGTAGACTATCTTGAAAGACTCGGATACAATCAATATGAGATTTCAAATTTTGCTGTACCAACATTTGAAAGCCGACATAATACCCTGTATTGGAAGTGCGGAGAATATATCGGTATAGGACCGTCAGCACACTCGTTTTACAAAGGAAAACGTTTTCACTACGAACGCGATATTAAACAATTTGCCGAAAACATCACTGTTGAAGACGGAACAGGAGGAAACGAAGAGGAATATATTATGCTTTCGCTTCGGCTTAAAACAGGTCTTGTTTTTAAAGAATATGAGGAAAGATACAACAAAGTGCTCTCCCCTGTTTTTAAAAGCAAAATTAAGAAATATACGGAAACAGGGTTTTTGGAAGGCGATGATAATCACGTCTGCTTTACGCCAAAAGGTTTTTTGGTGTCAAACAGTATAATATGCGACTTAATATAACAAACGGAGCCGGCTCATTTAATGAGTCGGCTCAAAATTTATTCATCCGCAGGTGTTTCCGAAACTGTTTCGGCGGTTGTATTTACATACTGACCGTCTTCTTTTTCAGACCACTCCGCCGCTTTTTCCATTCCGGCTTTACCGGTAATAATCAATGATTTGCCTAAATCGCGAAAAGCATGACCGATGCTTGTGCCTGTCTTTTTCCATGAATCTTTTAAATCCGACATATTATTACCTCACTTAGAAAAGTGTTTTTCTGAATTTCTTACCGAAAATTGTAATGTGATCAATCGGATGATCCGGTACATTTTTTGTCAGGAAACAAGAGGTATTTCCCAATATCATCCAGAAGAACACAACCGTAAACATAAGATTAAACAACAGTGTAACTTCAATAAACGAATATACCATATATGCCGAGATAAACGAAAACAGGCACGGGAACGCGCTCTGCTGCAGTCTTTCATCCCTGAGAACATGCTTTGTTGTTTTAGCGAAAAATCTGACGATAAAAATGCCGAAAAATATAAAACCGGTTACACCCGCGCAGACCAGTATTGTCAGATAACCGTTATGGAAATCGACAAGAAACGGAGCTAAATCCCCATATTTTTTTGAGAACTTAACGCCGTCCTCAAACATTTCTTTACCGTAATAGTCAATGTTGCCCTTTCCTATTCCGAATACAGGACGTTTGACAAACATTTCTCCGCCCTGATACCAAAGTGTAAAACGCCCGGAATCAAGATTAGGGTTCTCATGCTCGAAGGTGACAACCTGGGATTTACTGTTATCGGGATTAATGTCCAGAGGTGTGATGATGCTTTGATTATTATTTATCATTTGTGCAATACCGAGCTGGCAGACCGTTCTGAGCAGAAAAACCGATGAAACAATTACCATACCGGCAATTAAACATGAAAGCGATCTAACTATTATCTGCTTTGCGTTAAAAGAGCTCTCTGTTCCGAATAGCTTATAAATAAAGAAGAAGAACGAGTAGCTAATCAGCAGAATAACGGCTCCGTTTGAGTCGCTTAACAGAAGGGAAATGCTGTTTATTGCAAGGCAGGCGGCAATCCATAAGCGGCTGATACGTCTGCATTCAGAGTTTACAACAAAATCCTTCTTTATCATTAAATGACAGCACAACAACGCGGCTATTGTTATAAAACCAAGCTGATTCGGGTTTACGAACAAACCGGTAAATCTGTTTTCATAAACGATAAACTTTACGGACATAAACTCAAACTGGATTCCCAGCACAAGGCATAATAATCCGAAGAATCCCAAAACAGTTGATGAAAAAATAATAATGCGCGCAGTATTAAACAGCTCATGCTGGAAGTTCAGCTTCTTCTCGGTATGTATTGAATAATAAATGAAAAAACATATTGCCAGGTGCAGAATCATTACAAAGTTAAACATGAAGTTATGCATCATATGAATAAACATTGTGATAACCGAGCACGCAATAAGCGCAAGCAGCCAAAAGCCGTAGCGGGTTTTCAATGAGACTCTGCGGGTGATTTCATTATAAACAACCAAAAAAGAACCCCATATTACCATAAGAGCAAGTACAGCATACGCAATATAATGTACATAGGAAACATTACACGCAAAAAGGCAAATTATATAACACTGCCTGAAAAGCGACTTGCTGAGTAATGCTTTTTTTAGTTTTGTCATACCAATCTCCATTCAAATGTATTGTCCTTCTGACAATGATTATATTTCGACAGTATATCCATTTTATTACTATTATTATACAACAATCAGAATTTAAGTCAATAAAAAAACTCACTATGGAAAAACTGTAATTATACTGACAAGTTTGTAATTATAGTCTAGTCTAACCTTTAAAATTCAGTTTTGAGATTCAGAAATTATTTGTCTGATTTCGTCTTCGGCTGCTTTTACCTCATCAAAAAAAGCTCGTGAAGAAACCCTCAAGGCTCCGTTACCGAGAATAATAAGCTGCTCCATACCGTCTGAGGTCACAACTCTTACACGGTGATTTTTTGCAAGCTTATGAGCGGTTTTCTCTATATACATATCGGCGGTTTCGGCTTCCTTTGTATAAACGACGCTTATATTGTTTACGCGTTCAATTTCCCTTTTATTACCCTTTACTTTATACGCGTCAAATACAACAATCAGCTCGCATTTTTTAAAGCCCTGATAGTTGCAGAGTATATTTATAAGCGCTTCTCTGGCTCCGTCGAAGGTCATGCTTTTTAGATTATCCCACGCAAAAATCACATTATATCCGTCAACAAGCAGATATTCTTCACCGTCATATTGAGGAGTTGAGCTTTTTTTAGGATGGCGCGGGTTGGTTTCGGGAGCCTTGAACACGCGCTTTTCGGGTGGGGTTTTGCGTTTTTGAATTGAGCCGTAGGTTTGCTCAAAAATATGCATTAGCTCCTTGTCAAGCGCAAAAATGTCATCCTGGGAACGGCGCTTTGCAAGATAGCTTTTTCTGTCATCGCTTGACCTTGTATCGGATTTTTGCGCATTGAGCACGCTTGAAAGGTGCATTCGGCTTTTAACTTCATTCCATTTTACGTTGTGACCCGCCCCGTGAGAGCAGAATACCGAGTCGCACGGGTTAAGAACGTCAGCGTCGGGATTATAGCCGATACTTTCTATAACCTCATCGGCGTTATGGCACGGCTCATATCCCTTTAGTGATAGCGATATCCTGCCCTTGCCGTGAGTGTATTGAACAAGCTCACGGGAATAATCCTGCATTTCAGACACAGGCGCGGTACCGGTAAGAACGCAGGTATCTCCGAGCTGCTGAGGCTGTTCAAAGCTTCCGCTCATACGCTGGATATCGTTCATGGCTCTTCCGAGGATTTCATAAGGTACTTCAAGCATGAAATTATACACAGGCTCAAGTAAAACGCTTTTTGCCTCACGCAGGCCTTGCCTTACAGCGCGATATGTCGCTTGGCGGAAATCTCCTCCCTCTGTATGCTTCGCGTGAGCCTTGCCTGCAGCCAAAGTGATTTCCATGTCGGTAATCGGCGAGCCCGTCAGTACACCGAGATGTGTTTTTTCATAAAGATGTGTAAGAATCAGACGCTGCCAGTTTTTGTCCAGCAAATCCTCTTTGCAGCAGGTATTAAAAAGAAGTCCGCTGTCGCGTTTGGCGGGCTTTAAGATAAGATGAACCTCGGCGTAATGGCGCAGCGGCTCAAAATGCCCGACCCCCTCAACTGTATTAAGAATAGTTTCTTTATAGATTATGCTGCCTTTTCCGAAGCTAACGATTAACTTGAAACGATCGGCAATAAGGCTGCGTAAAACCTCAAGCTGAATCTCCCCCATCAGCTGAACCTGAATTTCACCGTGCTGCTCATTCCACATAACGTTCAGCTGAGGGTCCTCTGCTTCAAGAATCCGCATTTTTGAAAGCGCTGTGTGAGCGTCAACATTATCCGGCAGCTCAACCGTATAAGTGAGCACCGGCTCCAATATCGGCAATACAGATTTTTGCTCTTTGCCCAAACCGTCACCGGCATGTGTAAAACCAACTCCCGTTACAGCGCAAACAGTTCCCGATTCCGCTTCCTGAACCGATGTGAATTTTTCACCTGAATATATACGAATCTGATTTATCTTCTCTCCGTTAATATTTTCGGGACTGTTTAAAACATCTTTAAGTTTAAGCTTTCCGCCTGTTATCTTTAAAAAAGTTAGTCTGTTACCCTGCGGATCCTCGGAAATCTTGTAAACCCGCGCGGCAAAATCCTCGTAGTAAAAAGGTGCGCGGGTGTACTTATCAAGCGTCTCAAGGAATTCATTTACACCTGAAAGCCTTAGAGCCGAACCGAACATAACAGGGTAAATATTTTTATTGGCAATTGCCTTCGTGATATCTGAATCGGCAATCTTGTTTTCTTCATATTTTGACAGAAGCTCCTCGTCACAGAGCGCAATGTTTTCAAAAAACGCTTCATCAGCGGTATCGGAAAAATCCACGCAGCAATCGCTGAGCTTTATCTTTAGCTCGTTAAGCACCGCCAGGCGGTCTGTTCCTGATAAATCCATTTTATTAACGAAAACAAAACACGGGATCTCGTATTTCTGAAGCAGTTTCCACAGTGTACGGGTATGACTCTGTACGCCGTCAGTTCCGCTAATAACCATTACCGCGTAATCAAGAACCTGTAATGTTCTTTCGGTTTCCGCCGAAAAATCCACATGCCCGGGAGTATCAAGCAAATAAAAGGTTGTGTTGTTGTAATTCAGAACAGCTTGTTTTGAAAAAATGGTAATGCCTCTGTCGCGCTCAATGGAGTATGTATCAAGAAATGAATCTCTGTGATCTACCCTGCCGAGCTTATTTATATTGCCCGAACAGTACATCATCGCCTCTGTAAGCGTTGTTTTTCCCGAATCCACATGAGCCAGAATACCAATTGATAATTTTTTCACAAAATCACCTTTTACAATATTCAGCGCATTGAAACGCGCTTGTTAACGCAAATAATTATACCATAAAACGGAAATACTGTAAACTTGAATTTTAATGAATAATCATCTAAAGTTGAATATCTTAATTTGATTTGTCAATCATGAGATTAGGTATTTAAAAAGGAGATGTTGCGCGTGTACAGACGTCACCGACTGAACATTTTACTAAATCTTGTGATATCCTCGCTGATATTGATATTAGGAGTCAGCTCAATAATTGTATCAGCGTATGTAAAGGCACCCGAAAACTTCTTGTTTGAATTTCGCTACATGACTGTAAACGGTACGGTTTTCACCTCAATTATTGCTCTGATGATTTTTATTGTATCACTTATTGAAGCAAAAACCGGAAACGACAGCATTTCAGACAAGCTTTATTATTTCAGGTTGTCATCAGCAGTAACCGAAAGTATTATCGCGGTAGTTATTGCGATGTCGTTTTTCCCGACGGTTCCCGACAGCCCTAATATATTAAGTTATGAATCGTTTAATATGCATGTAATAATCCCGATTCTGTCAATAATATCATTTCTTCTGAACCGAAATCCCAGAGAAACCATGCACCCGCTTCTAAGACTTAACTGCGCCTGGCTTATTACAATTTACGCCACTGTAGTTATTACGCTTATCCTTACAGGCGCGTTACCTCAGGATAAGATTCCCTACTCCTTTCTTGATTTCAGGACTCGGTCAATATGGTATATAGTATACTTTGGCTTTTTTATTTACAGCTTCACCTATGTTCTCTCATTCTTATTCACAAATCTGAACAGAAGAATGTCGTCATTTTGGAACGGCGACGCAAAAAAGCCGGTTAGCTCGCATTGAACTAATCGGCTGATTTATTGTACATAAAAGAGTAAAAATGTTACTAACATCAGCCATTAGCGCCGATAATTTTATCAGCTTTGTATAAGTCTTTAATAAGCGGTAAAAATGCGGTTAATTCTTCATTGACACCCCCGCAAAATATGGTATAATTCATTTGGATAGTATTCCGCAAGGAAGCTATACTTTTATCATTTATTCATCCGACAGAGAATGTAAAATATGTGTTGTAAAGGAGTACATAATGAAGAACACGGTTTTAACATTTAAACAAGCTAAGGAAAACGGAACAAAGCTGACAATGCTTACCGCTTACGACTACTCAACCGCCAAGCTTATCGATGAGGCGGGTGTAAACTCGATTTTGGTGGGCGACTCTTTGGGAAACGTAATGCTGGGTTATGAGGACACGGTATCAGTCACGATGGAGGATATGATTCATCACGGAGCTGCTGTTGCCAGAGGAGCAAAGAACGCTTTGGTCGTTATCGACATGCCCTTTATGTCCTATCAGACAAGCGTGTATGACGCGATTGTAAACGCCGGCAGGCTTATGAAGGAAGGCAGAGCGAATGCTGTAAAGCTTGAAGGCGGTGTTGAGGTTACTGAGCAGATTAAGGCGATTACAGCGGCGGGTATTCCCGTTGTTGCGCATATCGGTCTTACTCCCCAGTCTATCAACGCGTTTGGCGGTCACAAGGTTCAGGGAAAAACCGAAAAAGCGGCTCAAAAAATATTAGATGACGCGCGCGCGGTTGAACAGGCAGGCGCGTTTGCCGTTGTTCTTGAGGGAATCCCCGCAAAGCTCGCGAGCCTTATAACAAAAGAACTTTTAATTCCCACAATAGGAATCGGAGCAAGCGCTGACTGCGACGGACAGGTCCTTGTTTATCAGGATATGCTCGGCATGTATTCCGACTTTACTCCTAAATTCGTTAAAAAATTCGCGAACATCGGCGAGGTTATGACTGCCGCGTTCAGACAATATATTGAAGAAGTAAACAGCGGAGCGTTCCCTAGTGAGGAAAACTGCTACGCTATCAGCGATGAAATTATTGAAAAGCTTAAATGATTCGGAGGGTAAAATGAGTATTAAATTAGCAAAAACAGTACAGGAAGTTAAGGCGCAGGTTAAGGAATGGAAATCTCAGGGGCTGAGTGTAGGCCTGGTTCCCACAATGGGTTATCTTCACGAGGGGCACCAAAGCCTGATAAAAAGAGCCGTTGCGGAAAACGACAGAGTTGTTGTAAGCGTTTTTGTAAATCCGATTCAGTTTGCCCCTAACGAGGATTTGGAAAGCTATCCTCGTGATCTCAAGGCTGACTGTGCGCTCTGTGAAGCTACAGGCGCCGATATGGTATTTAACCCTGAGCCCGAGGAAATGTACGCCGAGAATTTCACAACATTTGTGGATATGATAGGCGTTACAAAAGAGCTGTGCGGCAAAAGCCGTCCCACTCATTTCAGAGGCGTTTGCACGGTTGTAAATAAGCTGTTTAATATCGCGGCACCTGACAGAGCGTATTTCGGTCAGAAGGACGCTCAGCAGCTTGCGGTAATAAGAAGAATGGTGCGCGACCTTAACATGAACCTTGAAATTGTAGGCTGCCCCATTATCCGTGAGGCTAACGGTCTTGCGAAAAGCTCACGTAATACTTATCTTTCATCCGAGGAGCGTCAGGCGGCTCTCGTACTCAGCAAAGCAATTTTCGAGGGTGAACGTATGGTTAAAAGCGGCGAAAAAGACGGCGATAAGGTAATTAAAGAGATGAAAGCAATTATCGAAGCCGAACCGCTCGCCAGAATCGACTACGTTGAAATGGTGGAATGGGATACTATTGAAATCACCCGTGATTTAAGCAAGCCGGTACTGGTCGCAATCGCCGTATATATCGGCAAAACCAGACTTATTGATAACTTTATAGCTGAATGAGGTCATAAAATGACGATTACAATGTTAAAAAGCAAAATTCACCGCGCTACTGTAACTCAGGCTGAGCTGAACTATGTGGGCAGCATCACCGTTGATGAGGATTTAATGGATGCGTCGGGAATAGTTGAATACGAGAAGGTACAGATTGCCGACATAAACAACGGCAGCCGCTTTGAAACGTATGTTATTGCGGGTGAGCGCGGCAGTGGCATGATCTGCCTTAACGGAGCTGCCGCTCGTCAGGTTTCTGTCGGAGACAGAATCATAATAATGTGCTACGCTCAGCTGGATTCAGGTGAAGCCAAAAGCCATAAACCAATGGTTGTGTTTGTAGACTCAAAGAATCACATAACAAGGATTACAAGCTATGAAAAACACGGTTTGTTAAAGGATATGTGAGGTTGCCATGTTAAAAGGAAAAACCGTTGTACTCGGCGTTACGGGCAGTATCGCGGCATATAAAATCGCGAATCTTGCTAGCAGCCTTATGAAGCTACACGCCGATGTTCATGTTATAATGACGAAAAACGCGACAAATTTCATTAATCCAATAGCTTTTGAAACACTCACCCACAACAAATGTATGGTTGATACATTTGACAGAAACTTTGCTTTTGATGTGGCGCATGTTTCTTTAGCTGACAGAGCAGATGTATTTATGACAGCTCCCGCCTCAGCGAATATCATCGCTAAAATGGCTCACGGAATTGCCGATGACATGCTCAGCACTACATATCTCGCTGTGAAATGTCCCGTTATCGTGTCCCCTGCTATGAATGTTAATATGTTTACAAATCAGATTGTGCAGGACAATATAGCAACGCTTAAAAGCTACGGTGTTACTGTTATCCCGCCCGATGACGGATATCTGGCGTGCGGCTATACGGGAAAAGGCAAAATGCCGAGCGAGCAGGTGCTTCTTGATTACATTCTTCGCGCTATTGCAAAGAAAAAAGATTTATCAGGAAAAAAGGTTCTTGTAACCGCGGGTCCTACCAGAGAAAGCATTGATCCGGTTCGCTTTATATCAAACCATTCCACAGGGAAAATGGGTTACGCCGTTGCGCGTCAGGCTATGCTCAGAGGCGCTGATGTAACTCTTATAAGCGGTCCCGTAAGCATTGCTCCCCCGCCGTTTGTAGACGTCATTAATGTTGTAAGCGCTCAGGAAATGTTTGAGGCTGTAAAAGAAAGATATTCAGACAGCGACATAATTATCAAAACTGCCGCTGTAGCGGACTATACTCCCGCTGAACAGCAAACGGAAAAAATGAAGAAATCCGACGGCGAGTCTCCCGACATCAAGCTTAAACGCACAGCGGATATTTTGCAATGGCTCGGCGAGCATAAGCAGAGCGGTCAGGTGCTTTGCGGATTCTCTATGGAAACTCAGGATTTGCTGAATAACTCACGCAAAAAACTGCAAAAGAAAAATGCCGATATTATCGCCGCAAACTCGCTCAGGGACGCGGGCTCGGGATTCGGCACCGACACAAATCATCTGACTCTCATTAAGCAAGATGAAATAATCGACCTGCCTCTCATCTCAAAAGAGGACGCGGCAGATAAATTGCTGGATGAAATTTTAAAAATCTTATGACACAAAAGACAGACAGCTGTTTGACTGTCTGTCTTTTTATATAACTCATAAATTGCTGCCGTTTATCCAGCTTTGAATCTGCTCATCAGTGGCATCTGAACTAAATCTCATTCCGTTCATCCAGTTGCCTGTTTTTGCGGCGCTTTTTAAATCGTTTGCACTGTCACCGATTTCGCTGCTTGCTGATGTGCAGAACGGAAAAATAATCCTGTTTTCAAAATCGAAACTTTCAACAAAAGTATTCATAATTCTGGGTGCCTTGCCAAACCAAATCGGATATCCCAGATAAATAATCGCGTAATCGGAGAGCTTAATCTCCTCCCCTGCAATTTTCGGGCGGGCTTTGGGATCATTCTGTTCTTTTGAAGCACGGCTGTTTTTGTCATTGTAATTCAAATCATCATCAGAATAAGGCTCGGCAGGAGTTATCTCATAAAGATCCGCGCCGATAATACCTGCTATTTTCTCAGCAACGCTCTTTGTATTGCCTGTCGCTGAAAAATATGCTACAAGAGTTTTGTTTCCTATTCCTGTCTCGGGTACCAGTGTTTCGTTAGTCCGTGAGTTAAAGGGAGCTGTTTCTTCATCTGATTTAACAGCGCCCGATGAACTGCTGTCACCGCCGCAGGCAGTAAGAGTAAAAAGCAGAGCCGCTGTCAACAGCGCCGCAATGATAATTTTTGCTTTTTTCATTCAAAAACTCCTTATTTATAAAAATTCTTCAGAACAATGTTGTTTTTGTCTTATTCTTGTCCTTTTCGGTTTGATATACTTTAACCACAGTTAAGAAATACAACTGAAAATAGTTTTATGAGGTGAAAATAATGAAAAGTATAATTGAGTTAATTGTAGTGACGGCAGTGGCAACAGTTTCGGCAGCGGCGATAACCGGATGTCAGGTAAGCGCGCTTTCGAATGAAACTGCCGATATTGAAAAGTCTGACGATTCAATTACAGTTCCCGGCACCGTAACAGAATCAGAATACGAAATGTGTTTCATATAATATCATAAGAAATTTTAGCGATGTTATATCATAAGAAACATATTTTGGCCATTACTGATTAACCGGGAGTAGAGTGCTTTCGGTTAATCTGTAATTTTATATATTGAGCTTGACGTTTGCCAAGCTCTTTTTTGTTTTCAGGAAAAGCTTTAGTAATCACCATACATAAAATCCGCCCAGTAATACTGACTCATATATTCACACTGATAAGCGTTTACAGCGCCAGCGTCCAACTCCTGAAAGCGGTAATAGTCGCAGTCCAGAAGCTCAGTATCAACCGAAACGTTATTATATGTTTTGCGGATAACCTTTTCGAGTCCGGCCTCTTTCAGGCTCTTCATCAGCGAGGACATAATTTTTTGCATATACATCTGTTGCTTGGTATCGTAAGGCATATCCTCAAACAACGCAGCGGCTATCTCCTTTTTTGTGCAGGAGCTTCCTCTGCGGTGTACAAGATAAGCAAAAACCTCTTTAGCTTTGCTTCTTTCAAAATGAAGAGGCTTGCCGTCAGGTGTAAAAACGTCAAAGTTTCCAAAGCACTGTACCTTTAGCAAAGCGTTGGATTTTGGAATAATAGGAAATCGTAAGTCTTCAAGCTCAGCGGCGACCTTATCCTTTGTAACAGGTTTCATAATATATCCGCTTGCGTGCAGCCTCATAGCTTCACCCGTGTATTCGCTGAAACCGGTTACAAAGATTATATTCATTTTCGGGTTAATTTCCTTTAGCCGCTTTGCTACCTCTACCCCGTTCATTTCACTCATGTGAATATCAAGGAAAGCAATATCACAGCCGTTTTCCTCAGCCTCGGCAATTAAGTCCTCCGGCTCGTCAAAGCCAAGCACCTCTGCATCGGGCTTTGCTTTTTGTATTGATAGCTCAAGCATTTGCAGAGCTAGAGGTTCATCATCAACACACAGTATTTTCACGTTTTTGTCCCTCCTTCGGGAGAGTAACCGTTGCAACGGTTCCCTCGCCTATTTTGCTTTCTATCTCTACCTCGCCTCCGCACATTTCTTTCAGGCGTCGGCGCACATTGTCCATTCCTACATGCGATCTTCCGTCATTCTTGACTTCGTTAACATCAAAGCCTTTTCCGTCGTCGGACACAATAACCTTAAAGCTGTCATCGGTCTCGCGTGTAGAAATTGTCAGGGTTCCTCCTCCGCGCTTTTTGCTGATTCCGTGCTTTACGGCGTTTTCCGCAAGCGGCTGAACCGAAAGCTGCGGAAGAACAAAGCTTTCCGTCTGAATATCATAAACGACATTAAGCTTTTTACCGAATCGAAGCTTTTCAATGTACAGATACTTTTTTAGATGCTCCAATTCCTTTGAGAAAGGTACGGGTTCTTTCTGCTTCAGCGAGTCCATATTGCCGCGAAGATAATCGGCAAAAGTTACCGTAGCCTCCTGTGCGGTTTCGGGATCGATTGTGCACATCATAGCTATGGAAGTCAACGAATTGTACAGAAAATGCGGTTGAATCTGACTTACCATAATAGCGACGCGTGACTCAACAAGTTCACGCTGCATTTGCTGATATCTCAGAGTTTCCTTGTATTGCTGACGCAGATCGTAAAGTAAAACAACAATCTGATAAATCAGTGTAATTGCAGCGCCAAACTCTAAAACCATAACATCCGAAAAACAGATATACATGTTTATAGTGTCAAAAAGCAGGGCTCCCGCAAGAGGAATAAGCGTAAATATCGCGTGCCTTGCGTCACGGTTTGTTTTGAGTTCGCGGAACATACAGACCGTCAATATTGAAGCGCAGACCGCGAAAAAGATTTGAGCGTACGGATTACTGGCGTACAAATCGCAGACACCTGTTAGGCTTAAAACAAACAGCGCAATTATAAGAGCGGAAAAAGCAAGCAGAATTGTATTGCCAATTATTTTATGCTTTTCATCTACAAGCAATACCTTTATGAAAATCAGGGCGCAGATACCGAACAAGTGAGAGGTCGTTTCAGATATAGACATACAAAGAACAGGATTATCAATCCACAGCGGAAGAAACGGCGATAACACCTGAACAAGCAAATGAAAGCCCGTAAAGAAGCACAGTGCCGAAAACGCCAAATAACGTACATTTATGCCGCCGATCACACTGCCCGCAATCGGGAAAGCCAACAGACCGAAAAAGCAAATCATAAGACAAAAGAGAATCATGAACAGCTTTCCCTCAAAAAATATCTCATAAACGCCACCTGATTCGGTAACATACATCTGAAAGAAATCAGACAAATCCGCGTTTGAGAACATTGTATAAGGATAGGTCATCGTGAGCTTTAACTCAGTTTGTGACGGATCACCATCAAAAACTTGTATAACCGGAACATCAATAATATTGTTTCCAGGAGATTTAAAGCCGCCTTTTTCATCACTGCCGGGGTTATTTTCAATTGTTATGCCATTGCTTTCAAGCTTATAATTTATATTTTCCGAAAAAATAACTAGCTGCTGATTGCTGTACACTTCGCGTGATAGGTATCCTTTAACAGTGACAGTATGAAAGCGGGTGTGAAGCATTTCATCGGGAATAGTATCCTTCCATTCGCCGCCGTCAATCGAGTATTTTCCGTTAATTGAAATCTTATGCGGATTCATGGATTCATACATAGCCTGTCTGCCCGAACCTACAATAAAAGCTATAATAATAGTAATAAAAGAAAGCAGCAATACAGACAGCGATATATATGTAGCAGCCCTGCCCTTAATAAACATCACATTTCACCACTTTCTTATTTTTTAAACTGTTTTTTTGCGTTTAGTCAGTTTTAATGAAGTGAGCTCGTAGCTCATATCAAGCAGCATTTTGATTTTTCCGTCATCAACACTGCCGTCCAAAGCGACGGAAATCCATTTATCCTTGCTCATATGGTAAGCCGGAAATATACCATTCTCAAGCCTCAGGGAACCTGTCAGCACCGGATCGCATTTAAGGTTAACGACATCGATCATGCCGTCATCATGCAAGCCCAGCTTTGACTTTGGAATATTCATTACCAAAGCAAACCATTTTCGGTTACTTTGATGCCGGTAAACGGCAAAAGTAGGGTTACTCTCCCAAGGAAAGTCAGGAACAACACCGTAAATATCCAAAATGTATTTTTGAAATTCCTGCTTATTCACAGTTATTTTCTCCGTATCACTTGCTGCATTATATCTTTTTCTTTTTCTTTGAGAGCGCCATTTGACAGTTGAAATTAAAACTATTTGCAAGTCGGATATCCATTTCACCTTTTATTTGTGAAATGCCTATATCCCAAGACGCCGATCGGCAAGAAGTATGCGCACCATATCAAGAGTGCAATCATACCTGCTTTGCCGTTTTCGCCGTTTGCCATGCTTGAAAAAGCACCGGTCATCGGCATAATAAAACAGCCTATAACGAAAATCCCGTGAATCATCAGCAGGTATTTTAACCACTTATCCGCAGTATTGTCCGACTTAACGGAGAGCCCGACAAAAAAGGTGGAAAGCGCCATCATCCCATAACCGAGCAAGTCGTAGTTGAAAAACAGGCCGCCGCGTTTATAATCTAGCAACCGCACCGCCTGCTCCGTCAGTTCCTCCTGCCGAACGCTTGTTGTCTGTGCAAAATATACCAGAAAAACCAAAACTGCATAGATTGCAGAAAAAATCAATCCTATATTGGCGGACACACGCCGTTCATCGATGCATTCATTTTGGAAACCTGCTGCCATCATAATATAGCCGATAGGCAAAAACATGCAGACAAGATATGAGCCGAATGTGTAATCAACAATCAAGCATAACGCAAAAAGAAAGACAGACGCGGTAACAATTGCCGATCCGATTTTTGGTAATAAATTATTCAAATAAATCACCTTCTGCGAAGTTTAACGCATATTGATTGTTAACCGTATTATATCAAATGACAACCGATTATGCAACAATTATTCATTCGTTTTTCAATATTACTCTTTTAACAAAAACAAAAAACGCCCGAAGGCGTTTTTGCTTTGGCGGATACGATGTACGTCTTCTTTTGGAAATACCCTCTGAGCCGTTTTTGCGACGTATATCATCACATTATACGTTCTGCCGAATAAGTCATCCGGGTTGACTTCATCCGACTCTCCCTTTACCAGCTCGTCAAACTTCGCGTTATAGGCGTCATCCCACAAAGCCTGCTCAAAAACCTCATCCTCATCATAGTAAAACCCGTCATCCTTTGACTTCGAACCCTGAATTTCCAATTCGCTATTGCTTTTTGGAGAGGCTTGTGGTACACTTTTCTTAGACACAGAAGTGATGGTCGGTCGCGGGTTGCTGGACTTTTCAGCAATACTGCCGACGTTTGCACTTGCTGTGTCTATTTCTTTATCAAGAACAAACATTGTGCCATCGGGCAATAAAACTCTGTGCGCAGAATAACGGTTTTTATCAGTTTCTATTATTACAACAGCCATATTACCGCGTTTTCCGTCAATCGTTATTGGAGCGCCAAAGGTAATACAAGAGAATCCTCTTCCTTTATGATTCTCCTCGTAAAAGATTTTAATACCATTTTTTATTACCATAGGAGCAGCCAATATTACGCAACAATTCTTCACGAAGCCGACATTCCGCCGAAAGACGCTCAGGCGTTGCTCGGCCATGCCGATATAAGCACAACGCTAAACGTTTACACAGA
>OMYD01000106.1 GCA_900315195.1 uncultured Eubacteriales bacterium
ATAGTTTTTCTTTTCAACATCGCTGCTGCCGGCAGTGCGGTTGCAGAGAACAGCTTTATAGTAAGCGGTCTGGTTCTTTATCATAATCTCCTGACCCTTTGCGTTTTTGGCGGTTATGTCGGCTCTGTCAACAATGTATTTGGGAACCGGCACAAAGTTTACCTTATAATAAGCTTTCATTTCAGTGACGGTGGTGTAGATGGAAAAGCCTGCCAACAGTGCCGTAAGACCGGCAAAGCCTACAGCGAGGAAATGGCACAAATCCGATTTTATTGTAACCTCACCTAAAGCGTTCTTATATTCATCGGTAGCCTTAAAAGCGGTTTCTTGTTGAAGGGCGTTTTCACTAAGTTTCTTGTAGCGATTAAGAGCATTATAGTTTGCCGAAGAACCACCACCCGGACTATTCCAAGCAGCGCGGGCACTAGCTAACTTATCTTGGTAGTGAACTGTTGTACTATGTAAAGCCTTATACTTAGATGCAACCTCCGGGTCAACAATATCAATAACAGTCTTTGTATGCTTTCTATCAAAAATGATAGAAGTAATCGCCGCAATAGTCAGTTCAAAAGTAGACTCAGTCTCCTGAGAGGTTGCCTTTGCGCGCAGTGCCGCGTCTGTCAGGGCTACTCCGCCCTTTTCGTAGATTCCACGGTCTACACCCTGAAAGACGGAAGCAGGCTGCAAACCATCTATATTTACCTCTTTAAATCCGTTTTCATCCGTAACTGCCATCATAATCATATCCTTGATGGAGAGGAAATCGAGACCGGCAAGCTGACCGCCCGTAAGCGAATCTACGATAGGATAAATCTCGCGGATATTCTCTGCGTCTTCAAACTCGGTCTTATCCCTTTCAAAGAATTCAAGCATTGTGCCGTCGCCGTATTCAGTGGCGCTTAGGAAGTCGTGAGCGACCATATCCTCTGCGGTTCTGCCGCTCTTTACCATTTCAGCCTCTTGGGAGTACATTTGATTAACTGCTTTTTTTATTTCTTCATCAGATGAATTCTCGTCCAATTTGACTGCTTCTACTTTGCTTTCTTCGTTTGTTTTAATCACTTCATTCGCCTTTTTAAGCGAGTTATCGTAGTTAATCAAAATCTCGTTGAACGCGTCCCACTTGTCGAGAATTTTCTTTGCGTCGTCATTATATTTCTTGTCAAGCTCCTTATTAATCTCAGACGGAGTCATATTTGGGTTATCCTTTTTAACGTTGTCTGTCAGCGTTTCAAGGCTGGTTGCCTTGAAACGGTCGATCCATGTGCTGTTTGATGAATCCGCTGATTTTGTCAGCAGGGTTTCCATCAGCAGAACCGCCTGACCTTTACCCTGCATAAGAAGGGTAAGAATATCGCAGTGGTTCTTTTTTTCTTCAGCGGACAGCCTGTTATAAGCGCCGTCGCCCATCTCGTACTTTGTCTGGTTAACAAGCAGGTCGCCGAGCGGCTTGCCGCCTGTGTCGTCATCGGTCAGCTTGTTGAGCTGTGCTTTGTAGTAATTCGCGCGCTTGTAGTTGGCGGAATCCTGCGGCTTTTGAAGGTTCTCGCGGTACTCTCTAAGAGTTGCTATGAACCTGCCCACAAACGGCTTGATTTGGGTTTCCATATGGGTTTGCATCAGCTTTTCATAATCATCGTAGCTGTAGCCGCCGTTCATATTCATAACCGCAAGGTCGGTTATCGCGTCGCTCGCGTCCGCGGTTGTCTTGTAGCCGAGGTAGACTATCTTCTGGTTAGGGCCTTCCCTTAAAGCACTTTTTGAGCCTGCATCCTCGTTGAGGTCGGCGTAATTGCCGTCATTATCTTTAAGGATAGTATAGCCCTCAGCCAAAAGCTCCTTGGAAGCTTGGTCTGAGGTCTCGCCCATTCCGACCTTTACCTCGCTGATATACTTTTTTTCGGTGTTGTCCGCCGCCGAGGCGACAATTTGTGTAGGAGCGATAATCAGCATTGTCATACAGAGCACTGCCGATGTAATCGCCGTGAGAAGCTTTTTCATAAAAATACCTCCGTAGTATTAATTTACAGTATGATTATATCACACCTTGGGGGACAAAAAGGGGACAAATTAATATGTTTTTAAAAATTTTGAAATTATTTGTTGTTTTGTCTAATTTATTATTGTATAATATGTATAATGGTTGTTTAATTACAACATAAAATTCCGCGAAAAAGGTCGTGCAATATTATGGAAAAAACAAAACTCACCAAAAGCCTTGCGTTTAAAACAATGCTGAGGCTTATCATCGTTGTCATTGTTGTATCGCTCATAGCCGCAGCGGTTATAGGCGTTATCAGCTATGCCAATTTAGTAAATGAGGTGCGAAACTATACCTATGAGGCGGCGCTTAAAGGTACGGCGGTTACATCGTCCGACAAAGAGGCCGACGATAACGGTATTGAAAAGTATTTAAGCACCGGAAAGCCCGACGAAGGCTATGAAAATGTTTTTCTTAACCTGCTGCTGATCAATGACGACTACGGCTTGCAGAGCTGTGATGTTTTTGTTCCGTATGAGGATCATATCACCTATATAGCGTCAACCGATGACAAGACTTTAGGCGAATCTCTTAATAAAAATGCCGAATATTTCGGAAACGAAAAGGAATATGTTACAAGAGCATTGAAGGCTGAGACTGATACCGAGCTGAATCCCGAGAAGTCAAAGAGAGAGAATATTTACACCGAAAACGAAAAGAACGGCGTTAAGACCGTGACCTACTACACTCCGGTGCTTGACAGCAAAGGAAACGCCGTTGCCGTTTTTGCGGCGAGCTACTCCACCGACAAGGTGCTCGGTACTATTTTCGGATATATCGGCGGACTTATCGGAGTAGCGCTCGGCGTTATGCTGCTGTCTGTGATTATCTTCTACTTCTCAATCCGCAGGCATATTATCAAGCCTGTTGTTAAGCTGACAAAGGCTGTGCGCACGGTCAACGAGA
>OMYD01000053.1 GCA_900315195.1 uncultured Eubacteriales bacterium
ATTTAGGTGCGGCTTCCAATCCTTTCGGATCGGAACTATGTTCATAATAGCACATATTTGATTTTAAGTCAATAGTTTTTTCACCATTTTTTGATATTTCAACCGATTTTCTACCCCTGTTTGTATGGTTCGGGCTAGATTTAACAGGGGTGAAAATGCTTATTGTTATTTTCTAAAAAAGTGTTATAAAATGCCTAAATTTTCAGTATTTTGACATAAAATTGTCGATTTCGCGAAGTATTTCTGGCAGTTTTCCGCGTTCTGCGTCGGTAAACTTGGATAGCACAAAATCTACGTCGCCGATGCGCTGGCGGAGATTGTCGTTGCCGCTGCCAAGGCGAAGGCGTGGGAAATCGTCGGTGCCAAAATGTGCAATGACGGACTTGAGTCCATTATTACCGCCTGCGCTACCCCGCTCGCGGAAACGGATTTGGCCAAATGGTAGATTGAAGTCATCGCAAACAGTCAGGAAGTCTTGTGGCTGCAACTTATAAAAGTCCATAATCGAGCGCAAGCACATGCCGATATCGTTATAGAATGTCTGTGGTTTTACGAATAGAATGTCGCCGTCTTTTGCGATTTCAGCGTGAGATGTAAAGTCTGTGGTGCCTGACGCGTAGCTGCTTGCACCCGCGTTGAGCTGATAGTTGTCACGGAGAATGTACCATCCGACAAACTTGTAGTCTCTTCCCGCTGTAGCGTTAAATACATAGTAGCCGCCGCCGATACGTGGATCAAGATTCGTGTTTGCGGAGGTATCGGTGGTTGTGGTATTGCCCGCCGCTGTCTCGGGAGTATTGACAGCTTCTGTGCTCAATCCTGTAAAGTAAGCGGTAGAACCTGAATGAGAACCTGTAGCGGTGCCTGAGTTAAACGTATCTGTTTCCCAAGTCTCGCCGAGGTTATCAGAGTATTCAATGCGTGTCTTTGCATTTGCGGGATCATTCTTCTTTGAGAAGAACCAACGTGCGTCACAGCGGTCCGCCTTGTCTCCGCCGCCGAAAATTGACTTTTCATAGGTAATGAATACGGGCTTACCGACAACGTTTGTTGTATCGGCTTTAAGCGCACTGTATATGCCCTTGAAAGCTTTGGTCTGCGGGTCGTAATTATCGAAGTTGGCAGCCGTCTTTATAGCAAGAGCGGATGGTACGATTGTTGTCTTTCCGCCGCTTTCAACTACCTTTGTGCCGGCTGCGTTATAAACGGCGTACTCAGTGGCGTACTGACCTGCGCAGTTTGACTTGTAGTCCTGAGAAATAACATGTACAGCAGAGTCTGTCGGTTGAAGCGCTAACGCTGCCGTTTGATTTGCGAGAACAGAACCGAAAATATCAATCGCTTCGCCCTTGTAGTTTTTGAGCAGCTCCCAGCCGTTGGTGTAGGTTGCAGGCGAGGTCGCGTTAGTAAACGAAGCCGGCTCGTCATTGTTCTTTCTGTTTTCGTACTTGAATGCGCAGATGATGTTATCTACGTCATTTCCATACTCTTTGTAAATCTTGTAAAGATCGTCAAAGTCGTATGTCTGATAGTGCAGACTGACTTCACCGGTGTATAGATGAACGTCATCCCAGTACATATTTGAGAGGGTAATACCTTTAATCTCACAGGTTACTGCCGAAGAGCTGTTTTCGGTGTATGCCGTATAAGTTTTCGGAATATCGGCGTAATAGTTACCTTTGTAGAATACCATAGGCTGACCGGGATAACCGCCGAACGGGTTATTTATGTTTGCAACCTGGTCGTTGTTGGTGGGATCCTGATAGTAGGGATAAACGCCTACGGTGTTGCCCCAACCCACGTCCATAACGCTCTGGTCGTAACCTTCAACATAGAAACGGATCGATGTGCCGCTTCTAAGGAAGTAGATCGGGGTGATTTCAACGTAGTTGTAATCCCATTCGGTAGGAATGGTAAATGTTTCGGTAACGGTGCGGGTCTGGCTTTCCGCTACGGTGTGAAGCTGATAAACAGTACCGTTGATTGAATAGCCTACGAGGTAGTACTGATTCATGTAATCGTCGTTTTTAAGAACGGTCTTTATATAAATAGTAGTTCCCTTTGCAACAGAAGGAATATAGTCGTAGGTATAGCGGTTAAAGACTGTTGTATCTGTAAGCTCATCGTTTCCTGTAGCGCCGTGTGTGCTTGCGCGTACGGTGCCGGTAAAGCGTGTTGTATAACCGCTGTCGCTGTATACAAATGTGTTTGCGTACTGCTCAAACGTTGAGTAGGTAATATTGCTCTTGGGGTCGCGGGCGGTTCCGAGGCGGCGGATAGCGCCGTCCTTAGCGTAAACCTTTACTACCTTTGAAGCGCTTGCGCTGCCCTTGATTGTGTAGAACTTGTAAGTGAAGTTGCTGCTTGCGTCCTTGGTGATGTAAACGCCGAGGTTTGTAACACGGCTTTCAACACCGCTTACCTCAACAAAGTAATAGGTGGAATCCTTGTTGGTTTTATTTACAGTGATACCGGGAGCATCTGTCAAATCAAATGACGATCCGTCGTTAGCGATATTGCTGTAGAAGCCCGTATAGCTGCCGTTGCTGGTGATGTTGAAGTAAAGCTGGTCGGTTCCTATACTGGGAAGAACGCTTGTGAAGTCCGCCCACCATGCGCCTTCCGTGCCGGGATTAGTCTTTTGATAAAGCGGAGTTAAGGTTACGGGGCTGCTGGTGATAGCGTTTGAGCCTGTAGCAATCTTATAAATAAGAGTATTATACTGATCAGGATATGTGGTATTATTTTGTTCAACAAGCGGGTTTGTAGCCGCGTCCATCTTTTTCTGAATATCAGACGGAGGCCAGCTCTCGCCTGACGGTTCGCCTGTAATCTTATAGGTCACGTTTCCGGTTGTGGGGTTAAGATAGAAGGTAATTGTCTGCCCTCTCTTAACGCCGTCTGTGACCTGGATGTCACCGCCTGTGCCGGCAGGGTACCAATTATCGTTAGTATCCCACGCTTTAAACTCAAATGTACCTACGGAATAGTCCATAGTTTTTGAGCATGAGTAGGTGTAAACCTTGTTGTCGTCGGGATCCGTATACGGAGTAGCCAACTGGGTAAACATATACGCGTAGTTCGAGGATGTTGTATCCCATGCGGTACCGAAGAATGTGGCGTTACCTACAGCACGGTAGCCTACAGGGTAATCGGCGTAAAGGGTAACCGCGGCATCGCCGTTCATCGCGTCAAATACTACTTTGTAGTCGCCGGGGGCGTCAGCATTTAATTTGATGTTGGTAGCATTATTGTTATGCGTTGTATATACATTGGTGCGGTTTGCGCGGGTAATAGTTTTATCGCCCGTATTATACCAATAATGATCCGCATAGCTGCCGCTTACCATGTCCTGACGGACAATGTAAAATACATAGTTCTGAGCCGTCAGGCTGCTGAGAGTCGCTTCACTGTTTGAAAACGCGACGCGCGTCCAGTTAGCGGATATATCCTCCGCCGAGGAGGGCTTATAAACCAAGTAATACTTAGGATACCAGTCGGTGCCCATATTCTTGACGTCTACTTTGGCTTCAGTACCGTACCACTGCACATAGTAGGTGTGACCCGCCGCATAGTTCTCGGCATTATTTGACTGTCTGGCGTTTGAACCGTTGTTCACAATGAAATTGAAGGGTTTGGTTCCGGTATTGACGGTATATTTATAGTAAGCTATGCCGCCGATATTATAAACCTTTGCCGAACCGTTTTCCTGCTCAAAATTATCGCCGGGGAATGCTGCGCTTATATTTCCGCTTGAATTCCACGCGTAAATTTTGCTTACGTTGTCATTTTTTGCAACGTATACAACGGTTGAACCGATGTTTTCATATGTAGCGGTTACAACGCCGCCGGCAGCGGTTGCGTTAACAGATGCCGATCCGTTAAGTGTTGGGCTATTAAGGGTAATTGAGCCCGAACCGCTTGTAATTGTCCACTCTTTGAAAGCCTTGCCGCTTGGAGGAGTTACCTCAGGCAATAAAGCGGCATTAGTGGCACCGGCTGTAACTGTCTGGTCAGTCTGGTTGTTTGCAGCTGTAAACTTACCCGCTCCGCATTTAACTGTAACATTATATGCTGTCTCAGGGGTATAGTTGGGAGTATTTGTACCTGATGTTCTGTAAAGCGTACCCTCTACAAGAGCAACGTCGTCGGCTGTCTGACTGCCGCTATTATTATTATTTAAAATAATATAATTGATGTTAGATGTATTTGCGGGAAGCTTTACCAAATATACACCCATTTCGCTTGTAGCCGTAACTGTCAAGGGAGATTGCGCGCTAGCAGTGGGGAGCGCTAGTTTACCGGGCCAACCCCATGCTTGATTTCCCTTGCCCTTATATAAATAAATAGCAACATTTGTCCAGTTTAAGTCGTCCTTAATATAGAAAGAAATGTCACCGACAAATTTAACATAAACCGATGTATTCGCGTTAACAGTGGTGGTATATGTAGTGTTTGTACCGTTATTTAAGGAGGTGTTGCAGGCAGCGTCACTGTACCAGCCCTCAATGTACTGACCGATACCGGGAGCCGCGGTAAATGTTACGCTTGTACCGCCTGCAACCTCATCGCCTGAGCTGATACCGCCGCTGGCAGTTAATGTACCGGTACCGCTGGCGCTGCCTGTGCCTATGCCGTAGGTGACGGTGTAGGTGGATGCAGTATCAAAAACAGGATCCTCCCAATTGGAACCATTCCATAATTTACCGTCATAAGTTGAAAGCAAAGTCCAAGAATTGTTTATTGGAACAATTTGAGCTTCCCATGTATTTCCCTCATATTTTTGAATTTGAAGTGTATTAAGACCACCATACAATTCAGAGGTTGAAGCCTGATAAACAACTTTTCCGTTAATAGTATTTCCTGTATCAGTGAAATTAACCGTTCTCCAGTTACCTGAGCTTGAAAGTTTACAATTGGCTTTAATTGTGAACCCGGCGTAATCGCTCCAAGTGTCTTCGGGAATAAAATAAATAATGTGACCAAAGGTTTCTGTACCACTATCCCCTGTGCTCTCACTGTCCGCCTTAGCCGCGTCGGAAGCTATTATTCCCGCTGTAAAACACGAAAGGAGCATGCATAGCGTTAGAACAACCGCCAGCGTGGATTTTGAAAAATGCCTGATTTGTTTTTTCATATTTTTACCTCCGTTTCTATAATGAATAAGAAAATTATACTAATATATAAACAAACGCAAATGCCGGGCTAAACTAAACGAAGAAAACGCGTTTTATCCGACGCCGCGTTTATATACGACAGCTTTACGCTTACCGAAACGGCCCTCCTCTGCAACTGTTGATTAAGCCGCCCTTTAAAACATGTATGGCAGAAAGCCTGACGCAATATTTATTTTTACCGTAACCGAGCATCATGACTAACTCACCCCCAAAACCCGATTCTTCCAAAAGGACCTTAAAGCAAATACGCCTGAACGCCGACAAATGAAAAATATGTTATCTTGCTGTCCGTTTTAGAACGAAACGGGTATTTCTTTACACATTAATGGATAGTATTATTATACCATATATTATTTTTTTTTCAAGTATTTTATTGAATTTTTCCGGCTTTAAATCATATTTTTAACATATATATTTATATTTATACTAAAAAACTATAAAATAATAACAAAGAGCAAACGCTCCCTGAAACATTTGCTCTTTGTACCAATATACAGCAATATATCATTGCTAGTTGATACTAAAAAACTACTTTTTAAAGACAAAGAGCAAAATCCCCCTAAACAAATTTGCTCTTTGTATTATCACGCAACAATATAATACTGTCCGGAATTTTACATACGCAAACTAAATCCGCCCGCCTCAGAAATAAGATCCGCTTTTTCTATGCTTCTTACAGCGGTTTCGCTCACCGCAAAATATCGGGAACACTCAAACAGTTCGGCGTCATTCACCTTGCCCGCGATTATCGCGTAATCCGCTGTTAAATACTCACGCGGCAAATCTCGCAAAAAGGCTTTATCAGGCAATATCAGTACCGAAACGCTGTCAGAATTCAGATATTGATATACCCTGCCCCGCGCCGAGATTACTTTCAGGCTTACGTCGCTGTTAAGCACAACCGAAAACTCCGCTCCTTCGCCGAAGCAGTGAACGCCGTCGTCCGTTGCGAAGGGTGTTTCGGAGGTCTTTCCGTAAATGATCGTTTCGGAAATGTCATTGTTTTCGGACAGCTCCGAATAAATACTTTGGTTGCGGCTGTCCTTCCCTGTCAGGAGTACATAATCAAAGCGGCCGATATCAAGCTCGTTTTTAAATGACTTTGTGTCGTTACAAATCAGAAGCGAGGCGCTGTTTTCCTTTCGGATAACCGCTGTATATCCGCTCCCGCTGCGAAATATTTCAAGCCTTGCCGAGGTATCGGCAAACAGATATGTAAGCGAACCGCCGACCGTCAGCGTAAGAATAGAAATTATTATCGCCGAAAATACATATTCTCTGTGCGCGCGGAAAAGATATCCGCACACAACAAGCACAGCCGAAACCGCAATCCATATATAATAGTATGTGTCATTCGCGGGAATTGACGCAAACGGCACCTTGGAGAATCCCTTTACTGCCGATGTAAGCAAATTCGCGAAAAGGTCAATCGGTGGCGCAAACACTTTTCCCCAAAAAGCAAAGAACGGCATAAACGCGCTCAGCAGTACAAGCAACATAGCCAACAGAAGAACCGCGCTTGTAAGCGGATAAGCAATCATAGAAAACAGCGCGGTAAGCGGATTGATTTTTCCGAAAAACAGAATTATTACGGGTATTATCCAGAGCGTTGCCGCAAGCGATGTGGCAAAAAACGCGATAACTGATTTAATAAGCTTTTTTAAAAGTCCAAAGGCTTTTGTTTTGAAAGTCTTTTTTCGCATATGTCGCTGCTTTTTATCCAAGCGCAGCGCCCTCAGAATAAACGCGTTTATAGGATCAGCCCATAGCAATATGCCAAGTGTCGCCGCGAAAGAAAGCAGCATTCCTATATTCCCCACCGAGTATGGATTAAACAATGTTAAAACAAGCGCCGCAACACCTAGAGAGTTTATTCCGTCAGCGTCACGGTATACTGTCTTTCCGAAGTATACAATCAGCAGCATAATTCCCGCGCGCATTACCGACGGAGTGAATCCCGTAACCGCCATAAACCCGAACGTAAACAAAGCTATGGCTGTAAAGCTTATCCACGGCTTGGCGTTAATCAACTTTAGCAACATTCGCAAAAGCGCTGTCACCAAGATAAGGTGCATTCCCGATACAACTATAAGATAAGATGTGCCCGTATCATAAAACGCCTGCTTTATTTCAGCGGGCAACGCATGTTTATCGCCCAGCAAAACTGCCTCCGATAAAGCAGCGCCGTTTTCGTCAAGGGAACGCTCCAAAACCTGCTTCATCTGCTTGCGGACAGAAAAAGCAACCGAGCGAATCGAATTATGCTTCTCCCCCGTTACAGTCAGATTCGCGTTATCCTGTTCAAAGGCGTAGAGAAAAATCCCTTTGGATTTCTGATAATCATAGTCGCTTTCTTTTGGGGTAAGCGTTACCTTTATTTTATCAAACGGGTACATATCATACCCCTGACGCATTGTATAGCTGATTTTTACGCTGCCGGACACTCCGTTAATCTTTTCCGTCTGAATAACGCAGGTTACAAAGGATTTGTTAAATGTAAGCTCATCGCAGATGTAGCCTTCTACCTCTATTTCCCTGTCGGCATAAGATGAGATAATCGGCGTTACTTTATTATTCTGATAAAGAAATATAGATAATACTGCTGCTAGCACCGAAATGCTTGCTGCAATAATTGATAAATGAGCAGAGCTTTTACGCCGAACAAAACGAATTATTACGGCGATAAGTGAAGCGACAACCGCCCCGGCGCAAATATAAACGACTAAAACAAACGAATAACAATAAAAAATGACCGCAAGCATAAACAGATATGTTAATCCGATAATGCCCAACGGTCTTTTCATAACAATACTCCTAAAAAACACATAAATCTCCGACTGCCACAACACTATAGTATCACAATAAATATGTTAAAGCAATAGCTGCAAAACATTTTTATTTTATAATATAAGGTATTATTTATAGACAAATCAACTTGTGTTTGATATAATAAAAACAATGAACGGTAAAGGGGGATATATATGAATACCATCAGCCAGCAAATCAAAAAACACAGAATTGAAAAAGGTTTTACCCAGGAACAGCTCGGCGACCTGGTCGGAGTGTCCATGCAGGCGGTTTCAAAGTGGGAGCGCGGAGGAACCCCGGATATTGAGCTGCTGCCTGCGCTTTCCGACGTTCTTGAAGTAAGTATTGATGAGCTGTTCGGACGCAGACAAAAAAGTCTGGAAAAAACCATTTCCGAAACAATTTACCCTATGGATAAAAAACATGCATATGACTACGCCTTTAAGCTTTGCTGGTCTATCTTTTCGGATTTGGCACACTTCAACGGAAATGTCAGAGGAAACAGCTCCGACGTAACCAATGAAGCCGACCCCGACCAGTGCTATTTTTCCAAACTGATAACTAACGCCGGTCTTGCGTGCGTGCGTATGTCGGAGAATTTCAGAACTTTCTTTTTAATGCCCGAGCCCAAAGGCAGCCTGCGCGATAAACTTGCAGATATTGAAAAGCTTCAAAAGCTGTTTGAGGCGTTTTCCGACATTAACTTACTAAAAGTTCTTTTTAACCTATATATGCGTCCAAACATTGCCATCGACACAACCTTTATCAGCCGCGAAACCGGAATCGCCGTAAAGCGTGTCGAGCAGATAATGGACACGCTCGCCAAAAATAATCTTGTTTATAAAACCTATGGAACAACGGCAGACGGAGATATCGTTTTTTACATGTATATTCAGGAAAGCTCGGTTATTCCCTTGCTCTGCTTTGCCGATGAAATACAAACAAAGGATATGCGTGATTATGTTGTTGAATTTAACCGCTCAAAACCTTTGTTTTGAAACATCAAATAAACTAAACCAACAGTTGAGTTTATCTCTTGCGCGTCGCTTGTTTTCAGGCGGCACGTTTGTTAAAATAAAAACACAAAATAAAACTATTTAGGAGGATCTGAAGATGAAAAAACTGTTAGGTATTGTGCTTTCTCTTGTTTTGATTGGTCTTTTGGCTGCTTGCGGTACGGAAACAAGCTCACAGTCAAGCTCACAGTCAAGCAACGATGAAAAAAAAGAACCGACAATATCCACAAGCTTATCAAAGCCTGATACAGCTAAATGGAAGTATGACGCGGACAACGATTATTACTACCAGGTCGGAATTGACTATTGTGAAAAGCCGGTTGATGAAAAATTTGAAAAGCTTGCCTTTTTTGTTCCGGCCGCTTATATGGACGCAACAGACAACGGTAACGGAACCTTTACCTGCAAACTCAACGAGAGCGCGGAGATAAACGGATATACCGCTTTAAAAGCTCCTATTGTAATGCCAATCGCTACTGAAGGTTATTTTTCCGCGGAAGCTCTTACCGAGGATTCTTTCAGCGCAACCCCCTTCTATACGGAAAATATTTCAAATTACACTTCTCAAGGCCTTGTATATGTATTTGCCGGCTGCCGCGGAATCCAGGAAGGCGCGCCAACCGGTGTTACCGACCTCAAAGCAGCTATACGTTATGTCCGTTACTGCGACGACATGGTCGCAGGTGATGCGGAAAACATTTTTGTATTCGGCATGAGCGGCGGAGGCGCGCAGGCTGCAATTCTCGGAGCTTCCGGCGACAGCGAACTGTACGACCCGTATCTTGAAGCAATCGGAGCGGTGCAGGGTGTATCCGATGCGGTCGCAGGCTCAATGGATTGGTGTCCGATTATAAATCTCGATACTGCCAATGCCGAGTATGAGTGGATGATGGGCTGTACACGTTCGGAACGTTCTGCCGAAGAGCAGGCTATTTCTGACGGTTTAGCTAACGCGTTCGCAGAATATGTAAACAGCGCGGGCTTTACCGATAAAGACGGAAACGCGCTGACACTTACGAAATCCAAGGAAGGTATTTATCAAGCCGGCACATACTATGAATATGTAAAGAGCGTTATTGAAAAATCGCTCAACAACTATCTTTCCGATACAAAGTTTGATGATCCCGATTTAATAAACTCCTATAAAAACGCCAAGGGATATATCGACGAACTGAACGCTGATAAAAAGTGGATAAACTACAACGAAATCACAAATACGGCAACAATTACAAGCATAGCTGACTTTGCAAATGCATGTAAAAAAGCTTCCGATACGTTAGTAGCTTTTGACCAGCCCGGAAGCGGAAATACACTTTTTGGTTACGGCGACAGCAAGGGCGCTCACTTTGACAAAATACTTGCCGACATTCTGAAAAAGCTGAACAGCAAGTATTCCGCCGAATATGAATCACAACTAAATAAGACCGATTCCTTCGGTTACTCGGTTGAGCAGCGCGTTAATATGTACACCCCGCTCTACTATCTGATGAAAAGCCGAGAAGGCTACGGCAAATCTACAGTGGCAAAATACTGGCGTATCCGTTCCGGTATTGAGCAGCCTAATACCTCGGTTACAACCGAAATCAACCTTGCCTTAGCGCTTCAAAACTACGACGGTGTAAAAAGCGTCGACTTCGAGGAAGTATGGGCACAGGGTCACGAGCCTGTTGAGAGAACAGGCGAAAACACCGAAAACTTTATTAAATGGGTTAAAGATTGCACAAAAGGGTAACAGAATCGGAGGAAACTTAAATGAAAAGAATACTATCCGCTTTACTGGCTGTTTTAGTAGTTCCTGCTTTATTTACTGTGTGCGGAACCGAAAAAAAGAAGAAGCTGATGAATCAACCGTCTCAGTTGTTCAGGATTCCACGGAACCGACTGCGCCCGAGTATCCCGAAACGCACACCATGTATTTTAAAGACAGCACAAAGAGCAGTAAAGCGACAGCAACTTTTTATAACAGCATAAGCGGCAAAAACGAAAATGTTGAGATGAAAAAAACCGGCGAGGACAAAGACTCGGTAACCTTCTCCTGCGAAGGAAACTGCGCTTTATACAATATGGCTTACATTACCTACGGCAAAGAAAAGACAAGAGAATTCGCTTTTAATCCGTGTGTAAGCGGCTGGTACAAAACAAAAGACGATTTTCTTCCATATACAGAAGGTCAGGAAATCAACTATACTCCCGAATTTGAAAAAATCACGCTTAAAGGACACGGCTACGATAAAGATATCTACATCTGGAAGCCCGACGACTATGACGCTTCATCGCCAAATAAATATTCAACAGTTTACGTTATTGACGGTCAGTTTTTGACATATCTCGGAAATTACGGACAAATACTGAAGGACTGCGCAGTTGCTACAGATCAGGTCAAGGCAATGAATTCAGTAACCAACCAAAAAGCAATTGTTGTCGCGATTGACAACGCCGGAACACGCGATTATGAGCTTGCCCCCGCTTTTGGCGATTCAGTAGTAAAAAAAGATTTTGAGAGCAAAAACGGCACTCCATATGAGGATGAATATGAATGTATGAACGGCACTCAATTTGCGGACTTCGCAGCAAATACACTTGTCCCCTATGTTCAGCAGCATTACAACGTCTATACCGACAAACAGCACACCTCTTTAGTCGGAGCTTCCATGGGCGGTTTGGAGTCATTTTACATCTCAGTGGAGTATCCGCAAGTATTCGGTACGCTCGGAGTTTTATCTCCGTCTTTCTGGATGTATGAATCCGAAGCATGGGAAACATATCTGAAAAAGAAAAGCTTTGACAGCAGCTTTCCGTATTTATTCTTTTACACGGGCTCAGATGAAAATGATGTAGGTACACAAGTATCGGAAATGTACAAACGACTTGAGGGTATGAATTATCCCAAGGATAAGCTGGCATTTCACTATGATGAAAAAGGTGCTCACGGAGGAATGTTCTGGCGCTGTATTTTCTCAGAATACTTGACAGCAATGACTTATAGAAGGATTAAACCGCTGCAAAAGGAATTAAAGTAAATACTTCACAAATGTTTTAACTTGACTGTTCCGTAAAAAACAGAAAACAAAAACAATCCACGGTCTATCCCCCGACCCCCGAAAGTTAGACCAAAAATCTAATTTTCGGAGGTCGTTTTTTTCATGGCAAAATACGAATTCAAATTAAAGAAAAGAATAGTTAGAGAATATCTATCAGGGAAAAGGAGTTATGAGTACATAGCCAAGCAAAATGGTATACCGGATAAAAAGCAGCTTCGTATATGGGTAGCTGCATACAAAGGTTTTGGTGATGAAGGACTAAAACATTCTCGCGAATACAAAAATACTCTTTCGAATTTATGCTGCATGTGGTAAAATTATACTTAAAAACGGAAGTATCGTATCAGAAATTAGCTTTAACAGTTGGTATGAACAATCCAACCAAATTTCAAAGTGGGTAAATGATTACCGTATAACCGACCTGATGCACTTCGTCACAAACAGAAAGGGCGGAAAACCAAGGTAGCTATAAACCAAAGAAAAAGCAAATCACGTTAACAGAAAAAAAACTCTGACGCAGAACATTTGAAACAGCTTGAAGAAGAAAACCTTAGATTAAAGATAAGAAACGCCTATTTAAATAAGTTAAGGATACTGCGTTTGGGAGACGAGGCAAAGAACGGCAAGCGCGGATGATCCACAGTGACCAAGGGTTTCAGTATACTTCTCAGGCGTACTTTAACATCTACTTCTATAACAACCAACGTATTCAATTGAAAACAAAACTGACACCGATGGAATATCGGTGCCAGTATGTCGTTTAAAACTTAATATACAACCCTAATGGGCTTTTTGAGCTGCCCGTACAATTTGGGGCAGTTCAAATGCCTAGGGGAGCTTTTTGATGGTATTACTTTTTAATTAGTGATATTACCAGCTGCCGACAGTGGCTTTGCCGTTGTCCCATCCTGAGATGTAATAACCGGTTACGCCGCCGCTGTAGGAGATATCAACTGTCTGAGTGCC
>OMYD01000070.1 GCA_900315195.1 uncultured Eubacteriales bacterium
AACGACCTCTTTGAGCTCTTCCTTTTCCTCGTCGGCGCCCGCAACGTCGTCAAAGGTGGTCTTGCGCTTTTCGTCGTTTGTGTTCTTTATCTTAGCCTTGCCGAAGCTCATTTCGCGGCCGCCCAGACCGCCGCCGCCCATTCTGCGCATGAAGAATATCCACGCGGCTATAAAAATAACAACGACTATTATAGTCGGGATAAGGTCGATAAGCAGCGAATTGTCGCTTGCGCGGATAAGGTTATAGGTCAGGGGCTGCTCTTTGGCGTCAAACTTTCCGATGTCGTCGAGGAAGCGCTGGATGTCCGCGAGCTGGCCTTTTACGATTTCGCGGCCTTCCTTTTTTGAGGTGGCGTTTTTAATAGCCTTTTCGTCCTCTTTAAAAACCTCGTTGCTGTCGTCGTAAGCGCTGACGTCCTCTTTGAGCTTGATTTCGATCGAGCCCGAGCCGTAGTTGATGCTATAGCTGTCGACCATGCCCTTTTCAAAGTACTCAACAAGAGTTGAGGTCTTTGGCGGATCGCTCTGGCGTGTGCTCAAAAAGATCGCCGCTATTATAATCAGCAAAATCGGAATACCTAAGTAAAGCAGCAGATTGCGCACTTTCTTTTTATTGTTCATGGGGATCACTCCTTTTGTGTGGGTTTACGAATATACTGAACGCTTTAAAATGCCGATATACGGCAGATTGCGGTATTTTTCGTCATAATCGAGCCCGTAGCCTACGATGAACTCGTCGGGGATCTCGGCTCCGCAGTAATCGGGAACAAGCGGGACCTTCCGGCGGCTGGGCTTGTCGCAGAGCGTGCAGACCTTTACGCTTGCAGCGCCTGCCGATACAAGATGGTTTATGACAAAGTTGAGGGTGTTGCCCGAGTCAACTATGTCCTCCACAATAAGTATGTCCTTATCCTTTGCGGATATTGAAAGGTCTTTAACTATTTTGACCTTGCCCGAGCTTTCGGTGCCGCCGCCGTAGCTTGACGCCACCATAAAGTCGATTTTAAAGTCAAGGTCGATTTTTGTCATCAGCTCCGCCATAAAGACGATGCTGCCCTTTAGCAGACCGACCATGATGAACTCTTTGCCATTATAGTCTTTTTCGATTTGTTTTGCAAGTCCGCTGACGATTTTTTCAAGTTTTTCCTTTGAGATTAGAATGCTTTCTACGTCCTTATGCATTATTGTCGCCCCTTTTGCTGATAATAACCTTTAATTTATTTGATTTTTGCAGAGCCTCGCCCTGCTGTGAATATCCCAAGCCCTCGCACCAGAGCACCGTTTCGCCGCGGCACATAACAAGCAGGCCGTCGCGCAGCTCCGAGGGTATTTTTTGTTCGTTGAGCGCCTTTCGCAGCGGCTTTGTGACGTTCCGCTTAGGGAATGTAAAGCGGTCGCCGCCGCGTCTGGTGCGGAAAGTAAAGTCCTTTAATTCGTTATTGGAATTATCAAGCCCGACATTGACGTGAGCTCCGTTGTATTCAAACTCAAAGCTGCCCGAAAAGCTGATATTATAGGGCATTTGCTTGATATCCTTAGGGGAAAAGCGCAAAATTCCCTGCTTGCAGACCGCTTTAAAGCCGCCTAAATCGACCGCTCCGCCGCTTTTTATAATGCCTTTTAAAAGCGAAATATGCCGCGCCTCGGCGGAAAAGTCCGCCTGACGTTTGCACAGCGCCGCGGGCTCGGAAGAATCAAGAGTATACGCTCTGTAGCCGCCGTCACACTTTGCGCGTTCAATAAGCTCCAAAGCCGATTTATTGATGAAATCGTCAGCGAGAGCCGCGCTCTCACAGAAGCGCAGCGCCGCAAGCTCAAACGACGGGTTTATCTGCCTGAGCGTCGGGATTACGTTGTGGCGGATTTTGTTGCGGGTGTAGCCGTCGCTGAGGTTGGTGCTGTCGGTAACGTAATCGAGCGAATTGCCGCGGCAGTACCGCTCAATGTCACTTCGCGTGCAGAAGATAAGCGGACGGATAATATTGCCGCGCTTTGGCGGAATACCCTTAGCGCCCGTTAGCGACGAGCCGCGAGCAAGATTAAACAGCAGCGTTTCGGCGTTGTCGGAGGCGGTGTGAGCGGTCGCGACCTTTGCGTCAAGCTCTGACGACAGCTCGGAAAAGAACGCGTAGCGCTCGTCCCTGCCGCAAAGCTCCTCGCTTATTCCGCGCTCCTCTGAAAGCGCCCTTATATCCCTTTTACGCACATAAAGCGGAACATTATATTTCTCACAAAGAATTTTGCAAAAATGCTCGTCACGCTCCGCTTCAACCCCTCTTAACTGATGATTGAGGTGAGCGGCGTATATATTAAGACTATATTTTTCTTTTATAGAAATAAGAATATGCAGCAGACTGACCGAATCGGCGCCGCCTGACAGCGCGGCAATCACGCTGTCGCCGCGGCTGAGCATATCGTACCGCTCAACCGCCCTTAAAACGGCGTTAACCATACCTTGTCTCCACGTCGGTAAAGCGCATGAACTCGCCCTGCCAGTGCAGCTTTACGGTGTTCATCTCGCCGTGACGGTTTTTAGCCACAATGCACTCGCCCGAATTCATGTCAACGGCGGGCGCGGCGGCGTTGTCGTCGCCGTTTTTGTCGTAGTAGCCCTCGCGGTAAAGGAATAGCACTATATCGGCGTCCTGCTCGATTGAACCCGAGTCACGCAGGTCGGAAAGCTGCGGACGGTGGTCGGGGCGCTGCTCGGAAGCGCGCGAAAGCTGCGACAGCGTGATTACGGGGACGTTGAGCTCCTTAGCCATAATTTTAAGGCTTCGGGTAATCTCGGAGATCTCGTTTACGCGGCTGTCGATACGGCGCGTGCTGGACATAAGCTGCAAATAGTCGACCACAACGAGGTCAACCTCACGCAGGCGTCTGAGCCTTGACTTCATCTCGGTGATGGTAATGCCCGGGGTGTCGTCTATATAAAGATTGGCGTTTTTGAGGATGTCGCTTGCGGGCACAAGGCGCTGCCACTCCTCGTCGGTGAGCTTGCCCGTGCGCAGCTTTGTGCCGCCGACAAGAGCCTCGGAGGACAAAAGTCGGCTTGCGATCTGCTCCTTTGACATCTCAAGCGAGAAAAACGCGACTGCCTTTTTGCTTTTGCAGGCGACGTTGCGCGCGATATTGAGCGCGAAGCTGGTTTTTCCCATACCCGGTCGGGCAGCGAGGATAATAAGGTCGCTGCGGTTAAGGCCGGTAATAACCCTGTCGAGGTCGCCGATACCCGTTGAAACGGGGCGCACGCTCTCGTCAGCCTCGCGGTTTAATGAGTCGAGCCTGTCAAAGGTCTGCAAAAGAACCGAGCCCAGCTTTTCAAGCCCGCCCTTATCGCCGTCGCTTCGGATATCGAAAATCCTCTGCTCGGCGGAGTCGAGAAGCACGTTTGTGTCGTCCTCGGCGGCGGTCGCGTCGTCGATAATCTCACGCGAGGCTGTAATGAGCATACGCAGCCTGTACTTATCGGCCACGATTTTAGCGTAGGAAGCCGCGCGCGACGGCGACGGGCAGTTATCTATAAGATTTACAAGATAAGTCTTGCCCGTAGCCTCGTCAAAGCCGCTGTTCTGTTTTAGTTTGTCAAGCAGGGTGACAAAGTCAATAGCCTGACCGAAATTCATCATCTCCTGCATAGCCGAGAAAATCAGCTTGTGCAGCGAAAGATAGAAATAGTCGGAGGTTTTAATATAATCCATAACGTTGTCAAACATCGCGTTATTGATGATGACAGCGCCCAAAACCGCCTGCTCAGCCTCAGCGCTGTAGGGCAGGTTTGCGGGACTATATTCACCCGAAAATGTTTTATCAGCCATAGTTTACCTTTTTAATGTGCCGCAGGCACAATTCATGAATCTGATGATTCTATTCATGTTTCAACGAAACAATTCATGAACCGGAAGGTTCAATTCATTCACGAATATATCTTTCCGAAAACAGAATGGCTTTCGTCAATCTCTAAAGCTTCTGCCAAAAATGAATTGTCAGCTTGCTGTCATGAATTGGCTTCGCCATGAATTGAATTGCTTCGCAATTCATTTAAGCTTCGCTTACCTGAACGTCGATATTCGCGGAAATGCCCGTGTAAAGCTTTACCTCAGCCTTGTAAGTGCCGAACTCCTTGATGTCGCACTCGAGCACAACCTTGCGCTTGTCGACGGTGATGTTGTACTGCTTTTTGATTTCCTCGGCGACCTGCTTTGAGGTTATGCTGCCGAAGAGCTTGCCGCTCCGGCCGGCTCTTGCGGTCATTCTGAACACCTTGCCCTCGAGCTTCTTTTTTGCCGCCTCGGCCTGAGCCTTCTCTGTGGCGATTTTATACTGCTTTGAGTTTTCGGCGTTCTTGTACTCGTTCATCGCCTGGGCGTTTGCCTCCTTGGCGAGCTTTCGCGGAAGAAGATAATTGCGGGCGTAGCCGTCCGACGCCTCTACAAGCTCTCCCCTTTTGCCGAGAGATTTAATATCCTGTAATAAAATAACCTTCATGTTTATATCCTTTCTATGTTCAGGTCGCTTCACTGTCGGCAAGGGCGGCGTCAATTGCCGCAACCAGCCGATTAAGCGCCTCGGTCATGTTAATACCGCTCAGCTGCGTCGCCGCCATGGTCTGGTGACCGCCGCCGCCGAGCTGCTCCATAATTACCTGTACGTTTATCCGTCCGTAGCTTCGAGCCGAAATGTTTATACGCCCGCCGTCCGGGAAAATCACAAACGACGCCGCAACGCCCGAAAGCGTAAGCATTTCGTCGGCAGCCTGAGCCGCCGCAAGGCGAACGTCGCCCGACTTGCGGTCTGAGGTGGAGATAGCGCAGCCCTTGTAAATGTGGCTGCGGCAGACTATGTCTACCTTTTCGCGGTAGGTTTCAATGCTGCCCGAGAACATCTCCTTGACGGTGAGGGTGTTTGCGCCCTTTCTTCTCAGGTACGCCGCCGCCTCAAAGGTGCGCACGCCTGTTTTAAGAACAAAATTCTTGGTGTCGAGCATAATGCCCGAAAGCATTGCGTCCGCCTGAATATAGCCCAGCGGCTTGTCGTCGAGGTAGCTGATGATCTCGCAGCACATCTCGCTAGCGGAAGAAGCCGACGGCTCGTGGCAGAATACAAGCGCGTTGTTTATGTAGTTTACGGCGCGCCTGTGGTGGTCGATAACGACAACCCTCCTGCATTTTTCGTAAAGCTCGGGGCTTTCAAGCGAATTTTTGAGGTGGGTGTCAACTATAATAAGCAGGGTTTTTGAGGTGATACCCCTAAGCGCCTCCTCGGGGGTCACGAAGATGTCGCCCGTATAGCGCTCCTCGGTGTACTCGATAAGCTGACGCGCCATTGAGGTTTCGCGGTTGATTACGATTTTGCAGTAGCGCTTGAATGACTTTTCCATAATGCACTGCATACCGATAGCCGCGCCCACGCAGTCGAGGTCGGAAAAGCGGTGACCCATGATATAAACCTTGTCGGAGTCGTTTACCGCGCGGCTTATGGCGTTGGCGATAACGCGCATGCGCACCTTGCTTACCTTTTCGGTAGCGGCGGCGGTGCCTCCGAAAAACTCGTAGTTGCCGTCGCGGATTACCGCAACCTGGTCGCCGCCTCTGCCAAGCGCCATTTCAAGCGCCTTGCGGGCGTTCAGCTCGCTGTCCTTGACGAGCTTGCACCCCCTGCAAAGTCCGACGGAGATAGTGGCGACGTGGCGGTTCGCGCTGATTGAGCGCACGTTTTTAAGCACGGGGAACTTCTGGGCTATCATCTTTTCAACGTCCGCGTCGCGGAAAATAATCATGTAGCGGTTGTTGCCCAGCTGCTTGTAAAGGCCGTTGTAGTCCATAGCCCAGCCCTGAATGTTTGCCTCAACCGAGATATGCACGTTTGAGTACGACTCGTCGGAATCTGTAAAGAAGTCCTCGGCGTTGTCAAAGCTTATAAGCGCAACGGCAGGCATGTTGGCGTGGTATTCCCTTGCGGTCTGCTTGTAGTCGGTGTTGTCAATAAAATGGCACACAGCGGCGCCCTGCCCGTTTGAAACCGCGTAAACGGTAAATTCCTTTCCGTCAATGGCTATGTCGGCGCCCTCGCCGTTTGTGATGTCAACAATGCTGAACCCGGGCAGATAGGCGTTTATGTTGTCGCCCTCGGGGCTTCTTCCGCCGCAGATGTTTTTGCGGAAGCGCGCGTTGCACCACACTATGTCGCCCTTTTCGCCCGAAACGGCTACGGGATATTTATATTGTTCCAAAAATTCGGAGTCAACTCCGGAAATACGCTCTGCCGTCCCCCTGACGGTGTTGTGGATATAGCTTCTGAAGCGCAGCGAAAGCACAATAACCGCCGCTACAGCCAGCACGGTTATACCCAGCTCCGCGTAAAACAGCGGCATGCTGTACGCGCTCATAAAGGTCGCCATCAGAAGCATTACCAGCCCGAAGATAATAAACCAAGGGGTAAGCGTCCAGTGTTTTCGTTTCATTTTGTACCCTTTACAATTTGCTTTTTTCAAAATAAGAATTATACTTCCTGCAATATGGGAAGGATCATAGGTGAGCGGCGTGTGCGCTGTGAGATAAGCTTTGAAATCTCCTCACGCAGGCGGTTTTTGATAACGCCCCACTCGTGGATATTCTTTTCGGCGCAGTCCTCCAGGATACCCAGCGCCAAACGGCGAACCTCGTCGAGCAGACCCTCGCTCTCGCGGACATAAACAAAGCCGCGCGATACAATATCGGGGCCGCTTATAACGTGGCCGTCGTAAACGTCAAGGGAGGCTACGATGATAATAAGGCCGTCCTGACCGAGGTGCTTTCTGTCGCGCAGGACAATGCTTCCGACGTCGCCTACGCCAAGTCCGTCAACAAATACCTTGCCCGCGGGAACCGGCGCGACCTCTTTCATGTAGTCGCCGCACAGCTCCACGGTTTTGCCGATGTCGCCGATAAATATATTTTTGCGCTCCATTCCGAGGAACTCCGCAAGCTCGGCGTGCTTGCGCAGGTGCTTATGCTCGCCGTGAACGGGGATAAAGTACTTGGGGCGCACAAGCCTGTGCATGAGCTTCAGCTCCTCCTGACAGGCGTGGCCTGAAACGTGAACGTCGTACATAGACTCGTAAATGACCTTGCAGCCGCGCTTCAGCAGCTCGTCAACGACGTTGCCGACGGTCTTTTCGTTGCCGGGGATCGGATTTGCCGAGATGATGATGAAGTCGCCCTCGCCTACCATGACCTTTCTGTGGTCGGAGTACGCCATGCGCGACAGCGCGCTCATCGGCTCACCCTGGCTGCCCGTGGTGACAAGCACGATCTGCTCGGGCGGATATTTTTTGAGCATGTCGATGTCGATTAAGATGTTATCGGGCACATGCAGATATCCCAGCTTGCTTGCTACGTCCATGTAGTTGACCATGCTTCTGCCCGAGAAAGCGACCTTTCTGCCGTGTTTTTCGGCGCAGTCGATAATCTGCTGGACGCGGTTGACGTTAGAGGCAAAGGTAGCTATGATAATGCGGTACTGCTCCGCCTTTTTAAAGAGGTTGTCAAGGCTCTCGGACACCATGCGCTCGGTGCGGGTATAGCCGGGGCGGTTTGCGTTGGTGCTCTCAGCCAAAAGCGCCAGCACGCCCTCGTCGCCTACCTGAGCAAAGCTTGAAAGGTCGATTGTGTCGCCGCTTATGGGGGTGCAGTCGATTTTAAAGTCGCCCGTATGCACAACGGTTCCGCCGGGAGTTTTAATGGCGAACGCCACCGAGTCGGGAATTGAGTGGTTTACATGTATAAACTTTATATCCATGCAGCCCAGGCTTATTGTGCTGCCGGCGTTTACGGTGTTGAGCTTGACCTTGTTTATAAGGCTGTGCTCACGCAGCTTGTTCTCAACCAGCCCGAGGGTAAGCGGTGTACCGTAAAGGGGCACGTTGATTTTTGAAAGCAGAAACGGAAGGCCGCCGATATGGTCCTCGTGACCGTGAGTAAGCACAATGCCGCGCACTTTGTCAACGTTCTGCTCGATGTAGGTAAAGTCGGGAATAACCAGATCCACGCCCAGCATATCGCCGTCGGGGAACGCCATTCCGCAGTCTACTATTACAATGTCGCCGTCGCACTCAATAAGGGTGATGTTTTTGCCGATTTCGTTAAGTCCGCCCAGAAATGATATTTTAACGGGCGGCTTTTTAACAGGCTTGATGTCGCTGCTCTTTTTGCTCATTTTTCCGCTGCCTGAGCGGCTGCCTCCGTTTTTATGATTTCTGTTATTCTTTGAGTACCAGCTTTGTTTCAACTTATAGTTTCTCTGGTTTTTTGAACTCACTAAAAATACCTCCGATTTCTTGAATTTTTCCGATCATTTATTAAAAGCGTATACTCAGACCCAGTATACATATTCAGTTTATTTTACTCCTTTTTGCATACGAATGTCAAGCGCGTAAAAGAATTATAAAACAATTTTGGAAATATATTCCGCATGACTTGTCAATTACTTAAAATTGTGGCAAAATATATTGAGTATTATTCATTTATATTCTGAAACGGGAGGACTTTTATATGAAAAGGGTTGAAATTTTTACTGACGGCGCGTGCAGCGGAAACCCGGGTCCCGGAGGCTGGGGCACAATTCTGCGCTACAACGGCGTTGAAAAGGAGCTGTCGGGCGGCGAGGCGAACACCACCAACAACCGCATGGAGCTCTCGGCGGTAATAAACGGGCTTAAAGCGCTTAAAGAGCCGTGCGAGGTAACGCTTTACAGCGACTCTCAGTATGTATGCAACGCGCTGAAGCTGGGCTGGGCAAATAAGTGGCGCTCACAGGGCTGGATGCGCAACAAAAAGGAGCCCGCGCTCAACCCCGAGCTGTGGGGCGAGCTGCTTGATTTATGCGACAAACACAAAGTAGAGGTCGTTTGGGTAAAAGGGCACGCGGGTCACCCCGAAAACGAGCGCTGCGACAGGCTCGCCGTTGAAGCGGCAAAGCGGTTTAGTTAATGATTAGTGGTTAGTGGTTGGTGGTTAGTGTGGAGTTGCGGTCGTGCAGACAGCTTGCTATAAAAAATTTGCTTGGTGCCCGACCGTGTTTATATTTCAATTGTATCTGTTTCATTCGCAGCGGCGCACACACGGGTGCAGCGTCACGCTTGCGCGGCCGCAACGCGGCCGCAACGCGGCTGGTAGCGCGCCTTTGGAGAACATGAAATAATGGATACGCTTCTGCAACGGCGCATCATATCTCGCGGGAATTTAGTGTTTGTATATCGCAAACATTTGATTCGTGTACCGGGTCAAGCGTCACGCTTGCGCGGCCGCAACGCGGCTGGTAGCGCGCCTTTGGAGAACATGAAATAATGGATACGCTTCTGCAACGGCGCAACTTAACTCGCGGGAACGGAAGTTTTGTCAATTGCAAC
>OMYD01000033.1 GCA_900315195.1 uncultured Eubacteriales bacterium
GGCGTAGCGCAAAACTAATTACAGACTGAATTTTTCAAGCGTGAGTTCAAGCTGATCGGGTTCCCATTCATCGGAAACGGCGAGCTGGACTTCTTCCATTAACAGCTCAAAGAGCCTTTCCGCTGCCGCGTAATCGATTTCAATGTCCGAAAGCTTAAACGCCCAGCTTACGTCGATTCCGCCATGAGCATTATCGGAACTCTCCTTCCAATCGAACGAACCGTCGGTTGTATAAAATCTTTCGTCCGGGAGGTAACTCCAATCTTCGGTTTCACGCGAAAAAGACTTGCAGATTTCGGCATATCTCTTAACGGTTTCGTTTCGGATAGAAAACGTGGGGGCGGCAGGAGCAGAGCGCCTTAAAATTTCGTTAACAACAAGCTTCTCAACATACTCGGGAGCTATGCGGGCACCGCTCTCCCAGTTTTCGATAGTCCTTTTCGGAATATCAAGATATGCGGCTAAGGCGGCTTGCGACCAACCTGCTTGTGTTCTGGCTTCTTTAATAGTCATAATATCCTCCTTTAATTTACGAGAACAAGCTCGTTAATGCTGACATGTTTTCCGTTGTCAAGCCATACGCCACCGTAGGTAACATACGGGCTCGTCACTGTGAATATCTTTCTGCCACCGATTTTCTTAACTTTTGCGCCTTTAACAAAAGAAGCTTCCTTTTCTTCCTGCTTCTTAGCATATTCGGCAGCAGCTTTTATCATTTCTTCAGAAACGGCGGGTGTGTTCTCGATACAGCTTTTCGGAACCCAGCTCTTGATTACGCCGTACTCGGTATTCCATTTCAGAAGCATAGCTTTTTCGGTTTCTCTTTCCACTGTGGGCTCTGTTCCGCTGATAGCGATTCTCTCAAGTGCGTCGAAATTTTTGTTTAAAAACCAATTCTTAATTGTCATGGTCGTTATCCCCTTTCTTTATCTTGTCTATATTATACCACTCATTGGGTGGTATGTCAAGCGTTTTTTAAAACTTTTTTTAAAATTTTTAATTTTTTATGTCAACACCGGTGCCGCTCCGCCGTTGTAAAATAACATCATATACACAATTTCAAAAATATAGCAACGTGCAAAATAAACGCCTCGGGGCGGCGGGGCAAGGAGGTGCGATTTTGAAAATTTCGGCGGAGGCAATTATTGCCGCGTTTAGTAGAATTGAAGAAATGCCGAGTGTGAAACCTGACAGAGGCAAAGCTAAGGAGGCGCTGCGGCGGTTCAGCGTTGCACGCGGAAAAGTAATATATGTATGTCCCGGTTGCCTGACGCGGGTAAAGCAGTTTGATGATCAGTGCCGGCGCTGCGGGCAGAGGCTTATATGGGACATCCGGGTGGTTAAATGAATCCTTAACAGCAGGGAAAAACAAGGGGTGAAATACCCCTTGCCTTTCCTGCTCAAATGATTACTTAAATGGACGCGCCTGCGCAGGCACATTATAATTAAAGGTTTAAGATATGTATACATATAAAAGAGTGATCCGCTGCCGCAATATGGTTGAGGTCGAAATTTACAAGTCAATAAGAGAGGTCGGCAAGAGCTACGGCGGCAGGGGCGTCAACAAAAGCCTTTCGCCGAAAAAGCAGCGGATCGCGAACCGGATTCGCACGGCGAGGAAGTGGGAACAGGTTATCGACATGAATTTTGACGAAAATGACTACTTCTGCCGATTCTCGGCGCCGTTCGGAACCTTTGAGAGCGAGGAAAAGTTTATGCGCTGCGTTCGAAATTTCTTTAAGCGGATCAAGCGGCAGGCGGACAAGCTTGGGGTTGAGTTTAAATACATAGGGTTTCGTGAATGCGGCAAGCTGGGAAAGAACTGGCATATGCATATAATACTGTCGGACAAGATAATGAAGATTGCGAAAGCGTGCTGGTATTATAAGAACGGCGGAATGAATTTCGAACCGCTCTATTCAAGTCATAACTATGAGAAATTGGCTGAGTACATCCGAAAAGACCTGACAGATAAGGAGAACGAACAGTACCCGGCCAAAAAGCGAATGATGGCAAGCCGCAACCTTGAGCGGCCCGAGGTTGTTGTGAAGAAGTGCAGTCGCAGTGAGATAAGAAAGCTTGAGCGCGGGGAATATATTAAACCTCCGAAGGGTTTTTACCTTGTCAGCGATGAATTTGAGTTCAACATCAACGATGTAACTGGCGCGAGCTGGTATTTTAAGTACAGGCCGACAGCCTTTCGAAGTTTTGAAAAAGGAATATTTTAACGCAGGCTGCCTTGTGGCGGCCTTGCAGGCGTGAGGTGAACGATGGAGAGAATTGAACTGAGGTTTAAGTGCCCGTTTTTTATAAGCCTTTACCGGAATAATATCTACTGTGAACCTATAGGCGAGGACATGCTGAGCACAGCGGCAAGTTTTAAAAACAAGAGGGATCGTGACGAGTATATTAAAGACTTCTGCGGATCGCACTGCTGGCAGGGGTGTGCGATTGCCCGGGCAAACTTGCAGAAATATGACGAAAACAGCGGCATTAATATATAAATTTTTAAAAGACACATATGCAAAATTCAGCGTTAATCTCACGGTTTCGTGAGTTGCCGAGAAATTCGGGACTGAGTTTTTTGAAGGCTTAAAGCGTAGCTTTAACGGTGATTGCGCCGCGGTTGCAGGGTGATTGCGTTTTCATGCATACGCGAAAATAAACAACGAAAAAAACAAAACAAATCAAATCATTAAAAATCAAGAAGAACGGCGCTGCGGCTTCGCGGCGCTTTTTGTTTTCGCTGCGACGGTACAGCGGCATATTTTGACTGACACCTTTTTAATGGCGAAATTGTTAAAATAAAACAAAAGGGGGCGGTGATAATCGGCGAGAATGACAACATTGAGATTAACTGGGCGGAAATTGAGGCGGAATATGTCAATTCCAAAATAAGCCTGCGAGCGCTCGCCGACAAACACAGCGTCCCGCTGGGCTCGGTGCAGCGGCACAGCAGCAAGGGCAGATGGCCCGAGAAGCGAAAGAAATACGCCGCGCGCAAGGCCGATAAAGTGAGTGCGCGTGTAAATGACAGAGAAGTAAACAAGACCGTCAAGGAGCTTCAGCGGGTGATGAAAGCCGCGGGCAGCCTGCTGACGATGGTGAACCGCGCTATAGGGCAACTGGATCAGCAAACGTATATTTCGCACGATGAAAGAAAAATAACAAGCAGTACGGAAACAAGCCCGGACGGCACGACGATTGATAATTTGCTGAAGAAGCGGAAAATCAAGACTACAAGAATGAAGTCGCTGGTTGATACCAAGAGAGCGGGCGAGCTTGCGAAAGCCCTGGCAAACCTGAAAGAGATCCTTTCGGGCGACGCAGGTCAGACCGAGGACGGAGAGAGCACGGGAATTATTGAAATCACAGCGGCAACGGCGCTTGATCCGAGAGAGGAAGAAAATGAAAGCAGTGTGGACGCCGCAACCTAAGCAGGCGCTGATGATGTCGCGGCTGGAGGACGAGGGGTTTTACGGCGGCGCGGCAGGCGGCGGCAAGAGTGACTATCTGATAATCGAAGCACTGCGGCAGGTGCATAAACCGTGTTATCGGGCGTTGATTCTCAGAAAAATCATAAAGGAGCTCGCACAGCTTACCGAGCGCGCGTATGTGTACTATAAAGCGTCATTCCCGACGGTGAAATATAATGCGACGGTAAGAACATTTACTTTTCCGAGCGGCGCAAAGATAGTTTTTGATGGCCTTCAGCACCCTCAGGATAAGCTTAAATATCAGGGTTTACAGTATGAGTTTATCGGTTTTGACGAGCTGACACAATTTCAGCTTGAAGAATACGAGTATTTAAAGTCTCGAAATCGCGCTAACGGTCCCGGAATGAGGACGTATATCAGGGCGACGGGGAACCCCGGCGGCGTCGGTCACGGCTGGGTCAAGCAGTATTTTGTGACAGCCGGCGAGCCGAACAAGACTGTTTGGACAAAATCAACGGTTGAAATGCCCGAGGGCGGTGTTAAAACGTTCTGGTCGAGCAAAGTGTTTGTTCCGAGCCGAGTCTTTGACAATAAAATCCTGCTCGAAAATGACCCTGAGTATCTAAAAAAGCTCGCTGCAATGAGCGAGGCGGACAGGAACGCGCTGCTCTACGGCGATTGGAACAGTTTTAGCGGTCAGGTTTTCACGGAGTTCCGCGACGATCCGGAACACTATAAGGACAGGCGAAACACGCATGTTATTGCGGATTTCAAGATACCGAGCCATTGGAGGATCATACGTTCGCTCGACTGGGGCTTTACCAAACCTTTCTCCGTCGGGTGGCACGCTATTGACGAGGACGGACGGTATTACCGGATCAGAGAATATTACGGGTGCCTGCCAGATATGCCGAACACCGGCGTTAAGATGAAAGCTGACGAGGTTGCGAAACGTATCAGGGAAATTGAAAGAAACGATATAAACCTGCACGGAAAGCAGATAACAGGGGTTGCCGACCCGGCGATATTTGCCGATCAGGGCTCCGGCTCAACTATAGCCTCGCTTTTCGGAAAACACGGCGTTTATTTTAACAAGGGCGACAACGCCCGGCTGTCGGGGAAAATGCAGTACCATTCGCGGCTGGCGTTCGATGAGGATGGCTTGCCAATGTATTACGTATTCAAGAACTGTAAAGATTATATCAGGACGATGCCGAACCTGGTTTACAGCCTGGTTAACGTTGAGGACATAGACACAACGGGCGAGGATCATATTTACGACGAAAGCAGATACGCGATTATGGAGAATCAGATAACGCCGCGGCGAAACGTTATGCAAGACCATCAGCTGTATGACCCGCTTGACGTTAATCACGATTTAATGAGATATATTATCTAGGAGGCTGACAATGGCGAGAATAAGAAAAGACGAGAACAATGTGACGCTGCCTGTTAAGGAAGAGCCGTCGCCCGCGAGCCTGCTGCCGACAGCGGCAGAGCAGCGCCCGAAGGACGAGGACGAATTTTCCCCAGATACAGCGGCAAAGGATAAAGAGAGCCGCGAAAGCGTGCGGAAAAAGCCTATAGGCGAGGAAGAAATTGCCGAGGCGCGCGACAGAATGCAGAGATTCTTCAGCGCTAAGAAGGTCTTTGATGAGCGATATTCGGGGAATTTCGATACATACAACCTGCTTTATACCGAACAGACAAACGAAAAAGTGTACAAGGACAACGAAGGAAACCTGCATAAGGATTTAATCACCAAACGGCTCGGCGCTCAGACGCTGAATGTTATTCTGAACAAGCACGCCGACGCGATGGATAATTACCCGGAGCCGATATTTCTGCCGCGTGAAAAGGATGACGAGGAGACAGCTACGATGCTGGGGAGCATTGTTCCGTGTATTCTGGAGCGCAACAAATATCAGCAGACGTATTCTGACGCATGGACCGATAAGCTTGTCGGCGGCGCGTGCTGCGTTGCGGTTACGTGGGATTCCGACAAAGAGTGGGGTATCGGAGATATTGATATTCACAGGGTCAACATGCTGAGTATGGCGTGGGAGCCGTTTATTGAGAACATACAGGACAGCAGCGACGTTTTCTGCGTGAGCTACTCAGATGTTGAGAGTGCTAAAAGAACGTACCCGGCGCTCAAGGATGTAAGCAGTGAGGATTTAGGGCTCAGCGAAGTAAAGACGTTTTACTCGCGCAGCAAAACCGAGAATAAGGCTGCGGTTGTAGACTGGTATTATAAAAAAGACGGGTTGCTTCACTTCTGCAAGTTCTGCGGAAATCAGATCATTTTCTCAAGCGAGAACGAGCCTGAGAAATACCCGAAGGGCTACTACGAGCACGGCAAATATCCGTTCGTTATAGGCGTGTTGTTTCCGCTGCGTGATACTCCCGTCGGCTTTTCGTTCGTAGATATCTGCCGCGCTCCTCAGGAGGAGCTTGACAGTCTGAAACACGATATTTTAAAAAACATAAAGGTCAATTCGCAGACCAGAAACCTTGTTGACGAGAGCACGGGAGTTAATATTAACGACCTTTGTGACCTGAACAAGGAATATATTAAAGTCGCGAATTTGCCAAGCGGCAGCAGAGTTATCGTCCCGCTGGAGACGAAGGACATCGCGGGCGGCGCGCTGTCAATGTATTCGGCTTTGACCGACGTTATAAAAATGACGACCGGCACAAACGACGCTTCGAACGGCGCGAGCGCCGCGGGCGTTACGTCGGGAAGCGCTATAGCCGCGCTCCAGGAAGCGGGGGGCAAGATAAGCCGCGATATAAATAAAGGCGGATTCAGGGAATTCACCGAGATATGCGAGCTGGTACTTGAGAATGTAAGGCAGTTTTACAAGCCCGCGCGGTGGTTCAGAATCATCGGCCAGGATAAAAAGACAAGGTTTGTGCAGTTTGACAACGAAGGACTGCAGCCGCAGGAGTTTACGATTGAGGGCGACGACACAGTGTTTCAGCGTGAGCCTGTGTTTGACATTGAAGTTAAGGCTCAGCGGGCTAATCCTTTTACTACAGCGGCAAACAATCAGATGATGGTTGATATGTTTAATATGGGCGCTTTCGCTCCGCAGAACGCCGACGCGGCGCTTGCAATGCTTGAATGCATGAGTTTTGAGGGCAAGGACAAGCTGGTTGATATCGTCAAGGAGAAAGCCCAGCTGCTGCAGACCGTACAGGAGCTTCAAGGGCGGCTTGAAATGGCAAACGCTATGCTTGCTCAGCAGGCGGCGGACACGGTTGAACCCGCTATGGCTCAAGCAGCACCGGAAGCGGCACCGACAGCGGCAATGCAGCCGAATGAGCCGCTGCAGCTGCCGCAGCACGCGGTTGAGGGGGCGAAGCTGTGACAACGGTAGTCGCCGGCAAGCGCGGCAGTGAGTTTTGCGTAAAAATTGAGAATCACTGCAAGAACAGGGATATATGCATAGCGGTCAGCGCGATTGCTCAGACTCTTTGCCAATATACGGATTTTTTTCGCGATGAGCACAGCGGCATAAGGGTTGACAGGCTGCATGTTGATTACGGCGATGTCGAAATATCGCTGAACGCGGCTCCAAAGGCTATGGGGAAGTACCTGGAAGGCGCGCGCGCAATTATGTTGGGATTTGAATTGTACGCAGAGAATTTTCCCGACGAGGTCAGGGTTATTTTTCACTGACACACTTTAAAAAAATTATCATGTATAATTTAATCAAGAGCTGAGAAATTTGTGGATTTTGACGCTGACACCGCGGAAAGACGCGAGTTATTGGCACCACGGAAAGACGTGTAGGAGGCATCTATGCAGAAAGAAAGAATTTTCATGGGAATTATCCTTAACCTTTTTGACGGATCTGGCGCGGGCGCGGCGGCTGACAGTGCAGGAGGAGCGGGAGACGGAGAAGCCACAAGCTCCGGAGACAATGCCGCTATTCAGCGCGGGCGCGAGTTAGGGATCAGCGATGATCTGCTGGATGACTACGCGGCGGCGTTTGGAAAGAAGGGAACGCAGGAAGCGCAGGAGGACAGCGGCGAAAGCAACGAAGAAAACAACGAGGAAGCAGAGAACGACGAGGATCTTGACGCCGAGTTTGAGAAGCTGGTAAAGGGTAAGTACAAGGACGCATATCATAAGCGCACCGAGAACTTTATCAAAGACCGTATGGGCAAGGCGAACAAGGACAGGGCGGCGCTGGAGAGCAGAGTTGAAAAGTCGGACAAGGTGCTTAATCTGCTTGCGGCTAAGTACGGAAGCGAGGACCCCGACGCTATATATAACGCTCTGCGCGGAGACAACGACGTCTGGAGACAGATGGCGCTTGACAGCGGCAGATCTGCGGAAGAAGTGATAAGCGGTATTGACAGCGAACAGGCGGCAAAGCAGCGGGACGCGGAGCTTGAAAGCTTGAGACAGTACAAGGCCGCCAATGAGCTTAACAGCAGATTGCAGAATCTGGCGAAGGAAACGCAGAAAACATACCCTGATTTTGACCTTGCGAAGGAATTTGAAAATCCGAGGTTCCGCGCGGCGCTTGACGCGATTGCGGATCAGAACACCGAGCAGAACCGAAGAAACGGCACCGGCAATGAGGTTTTTGACTTGACGTTCGCGTATGAGATTGCGCACGCCGATGAGCTCAGAGCAAACACGATTAAGCGCACCGCAAAGGCTGCCGCGAGCGCTGCCATGCAGACCATGCAGGCTAACCGCGGCAGAGTGAGAGAGAATGCGGCGCGTCCGACGGCTCCTCAGCCGCAAAAGAGTTACGGCGAGATGAGCGACGCGGAGTTTGCCGAGTACGAAGAAAGAGTTCGTAACGGCACGGCGAGAATTTAAGAGTTTTTTGCTTCCGTTTGAATTTTTAAGAAAGGAAAACGGAATATGAAAAGACAGTTCAGAACGATTATCGTTGACTTGTTTGCTGCCGCCAACGCCACATGGGCCCCGGGCGGTATCAGCACAAGCAACACATACCCCATTAACGCATATAACAACACTACAGCAACTTCGGGCAACGACTGGACACCCGAGAAGGCTACATTCTACGACAGGACATTCCTTAAAAACTATGTCGGCAAGATGGTTCACGGCCAGTTTGGCGAAAAGCTGACTTTCCCCAAGCACAGCGGCGACATCGTTAACATCAGAGGTCTTTCGCCTTATCCCACGAAAACAACGCCTCTGACCGAGGGCGTTACTCCCGCGGGCAACACGATGAATTTCTACTATGTTGAGGTTCCTGTCAATCAGTACGGCGCATTTACGCCGATTACCGATTTCGCTTCGTTCGCAAGCCGCGACCAGATTATGCTGCACGACAACGACGAGCTGAGCAGCCAGGCGGGCAGAACGCTTGAGGAGATTGACGCCGCGGCGCTTAACGCCGGTCAGTCGGTTCTTTACGCTCCGTCGGTTGCGTCCAACGGCACCGTTACCGAGGTTGCGTCACGCAGCGGCCTGACGGGACTGTGCAAGCTTACGGTAGACGTTATCTACCGCGCACTCAACTATCTTGAGATGCAGAACGCTGAACCCATCGGCGACAGCTTTGTCGCAATTATTCATCCGAACGCCAAGTTCGATATTATGCGCTCCGAGGGCTTTATCAATGTCGTGAAGTACCAGGCTTCTCAGCGTATCTTCAAGGGCGAGATCGGCATGATCGGAAATATCCGTTTTGTCGTCTCCACCTATGCTAAGGTGTTCGCCGGCGCAGGCGCATACAAGTCGGGCGACAGCGGTCCGAAGTACGACGTATACTCAACGCTTGTTATTGCGAAGGACGCCTACAAGGTTGTTGAGATTGAGGGCGAAGGCATGAAGACCATTATCAAGGGCCTCGGCTCAGGCGGCACGGCTGATCCTCTGGATCAGAGAGCTACCCAGGGTTGGAAAACAACTCACGGTATCGGCATTACGGGTCAGACACGCATGGTGAGAATTGAGAGCACATCAAGCCTCAGCACGACGACGCTGTCAAACGAAACCCTGATTGCGGCGGCGAGGGCGGCGGCATAATCAACTGAAAACGAGGTGTTTTTATGGCAAAAACAACTAAAGCGGCTGAAGAGCAGGCGGTAAACGCAACTGAGGGCGTAACCGAGGATACTGCGGCAGCCGGGAAAACCGTGACGATTTCCGAAGAAGATTTTAACGCGATTATGAATCGCATTAAAATGATGGAGCAGAAACTCGTCAGCGAGGAGAGGCAGAAGAGCCTGAGCGACAAGAGGCGCGAGGAAGAGGAGGCACTGGTTGCAAAGACCGTTGCTGCCAATGAGCAGGCTATGGAGATGGTTGACTGCTACGTTGACCTCGGCTCGCTGCGCAGCAACAAGAACATTGAGGTTGCTATCAACGGCAAGCAGTACGTTGTGCCCAGAGGCCAGCAGGTGAGAATTCCCCGCTGCGTCAAGGAGGTTATTGAGAACTCCCTCAAGCAGCGCGCGACCGCGTTCGGCTTGCAGGACAAAAAAAAGGCTGACTTTGAGGAAGCCGAAAAAACAGGGGCTCTGACTCTTTAACAATACATTTTCTTTTCTCCTTATTTACGGAGGGTGGCGGCGGCTGCTGCCGCCCTCTTTTACTATTTTTCACAAAAAAGGCGGGTGCGTTATGAATTTAAGTAAAGCGCTGGAGCAGGTTAAGGCGCTGAAAAGCGGATATGATATGAGCGAAGAAATGATGATTTCGCATATCAATACCGTTGAGCACATGGTTCTGAACGAAATCGTCAGAGGCCGTGAGGGCGATGACGAAATATTCAATAATTATTTTGGCGTTGACAAAGACAGCGAGGGCGGCACGCTGCTGTTCGTTCCAGCTCCATATGACGGAATATACGCTCAATACTGCGCTGCTCAGATTGATTTGCTGGATGAGGACGGAGACAGGTACCTGAACGATTCAATTGTTTTCAAAGACACATACCAGTCGTTTAAAAGGTATTGGTGGCAGACGCACAGGCAGAAGCCTGATTATCGGTATCATTTTTAGGGAGGCATATATGTTACCCGAATTGAACAGAATAAGAAAAACCGGAAGCTATATAAGCATGTTCCGCGGGCTGAACCGCACGCCGAACGCTGGGTTTTCCCGCGTGAGCAGCAAGAATTCGGCAATGTACACAGAATTCTCGGATATGAAGAATCTGTGCGGAGATGATTTCCCACGCCTGAGGACGCGCAAAACACGCAGCCGAGTTACCGGACTGAATGTTAAAAGTAATCTGCTGGCATCAGGAAACGAATTAATTTTTGTGACTGAAAGCAACGACAGCGGGGTTTTAAAGGTAGGCACGGAAGAATACGCGATCACCGGCTATCAGAGCGGAGATCACAGACTGACGCTGTACGGCAATCATGTTATTGTGCTGCCCGAAAAGCTGTTCTTTAACCTGAGCGGGCACACATTCGAGGCAATTGAGTTTAATTACAGTTCAAGCGGCGAGGAGCTGAGTACGACAGAGATTAATGTCGCGCTGATGAACGTTAATAAAACAAAGAAATTTCGCGACTTCTCAATTGAGAAGGTCGCTTTAAACGACAGCGGCGAGCCGCTGACAGTTAATTATATTTACGAAAAAGCAAGCGGGCTTGAATCTCCTGAGAAACAAACGTACCCGTCAAATCAGTATGATGCTGAAGATGTCGTCGAGGATTGGCAGTTAGAATATTATTTACACTGGGGGAATATCAAGGTCAGTCAGACCGTAGAGGCTCAGGGAGAAAACCCGAGCGGCGTGTATAAGTGCTACGACATCACCAAAAAAGACGTAGGCGCAGAACCGACCAAAACAGGCGTCAGGAGTTTTGTAAAAATAGAGAACTATTATGTGAGAATATTCAGAAACGACGTCAGCGGAACAAACATTTTCGCGGGACTGAAAAAGGGCGATTTCGTTAAGATTTCCGGAATGGTTCACAGCGTCGTTTCGCCGCTTGCGATTTCGGTTTCGGATAACTGGGCCAACAACGACTGGGGCAATTACATAGATGTATTAAATAACAACACATTCAAAATCTACTACGCCGACAGCAACAGCATTGTTATTAAGGCGATTATCGATAAGAGCGTTCCGTACAACGGCCCGATGAAAATCAGCCGCGTTATGCCTCAGATTGACAGCGGCATGATGCTGGAGGTCAACAACAGATTGTGGGCGTGTTCGTCTGCGAGTAACGAAATATACAGCAGCAAGCAGGGCGATTGCAGAAACTGGCAGGCATACGGCGACGGTATTTCCACAGACAGCTACGCGGCTACGGTCGGAAACGAGGGCGTATTTACGGGAATTGCAAGGCAGAATGACAGCGTGATTTTCTTTAAGGAAAACTGGATCATTAAGATGTTCGGCACTAAACCGTCAAATTTTTCGCTCGCAAGCTATAATGTCCCCGGCGTTGAAAGGGGCAGCGAAAAAAGTGTGGTGTGGGTCAACGGAGTGCTGTTTTACCTGAGCCCGATCGGCGTATGCCACTATTCTCCCGGCGGGCAGCCTGTTGTTATTTCGGACAAGGCCTTCGGAAATAAAAAATACAAAAACGGTATAGCGGGACGGCACCGCAATAAATACTTCCTTTCGGCTCAGACAGACAGCGGAACATGGGAGCTGCTGGTTTTTGATACAAGCACCGGTTTATGGCACAAAGAGGACAATACCCGTTTCTCGGATTGTATGACGTATAACAACGTTCTGTACTGGATTAACGCCGATACAGAGGCGCTCGTTTGCGCGGATCAGGATAACAATTTACTTGACAGCGCCGAGAAAGAGGGCGAATTTGACTGGTGCTTTGAAACACCCGATATGTATGACAACGATTTCGGAAAAAAGTATGTGAGCAAATTGCAGATTTCCGTGAAAATGTCGCCGATTTCGGAAGCGGTTATATACGCGCAGTTCAGACACGGCAGCATCTGGCATGAGCTGAAACGGGTGTTTTACACAGAAAGAAGGAACGAGCTGATTCATGTGCCTGTAAGGCGCGCCGATTTTTTAAGGCTGCGTGTTGAGGGCAGGGGAGAAATAGAAGTCAGCGGTATTCAGATCGATTACGCGAGGGGAAGTGAAAAACCATGGCAATTTTAAAGGTTTCACCGCCGCCTGCAACTGAGGATATTAACGAGCTCAGAGCGTGGGCGAATGATTTTTACGAGCAGGTCAATTATGTTTTGGGAAATATAGGCGAAGATAATTTGGAAACGGATTTCTTTGAAAAGCTATTCAGCGCGAACGGAGGCGGAGATAATGATATATAACGCATACGGGACGAGACAGGTTGAGGACGCAACGAGGCGATACAACGAGGTTGCGGAAAACGCGCCGACATACGCCGACAGCGCGGTAACGAGGGCGGCAAGAGGACAGGCCGACTACTACGCGAAGCAGTACGCGGACGCGGTGGGCAAAGGATATAAGAGCGTTTACGCCGACGATATAAGTGTTCTCGCGAACAGATACAATAACAATAAATTCAACTGGAACCCCGAGGGCAGCAGCGAATTTCAAACGCAGAAGGACTACTACCGCCGCGAGGGCGAAAAGGCTCAGGAGAACGCTCAGGGAGCTTATTCGGCGAATACGGGCGGCTACAGCAACAGCTTCGCGCAGTCGGCTGGACAGCGGGCATACGGTCAGTATATGGACGCTCTTGCCGAAAAAATACCCGCGCTGAGGTCGACAGCTCTTAAAAACTGGAACGAACAGCAGGATCAGACGCTTAATCAGATAAGTATGCTTAAAGGCTTTGACGATTCAGCATATCAGCGTTTCCGTGACAAGGTCAGCGATAACTATGACTTCATGACCTACTATGAAAATAAATACAGCACATCAAAGGGACTTGATATGTCAGCTTTTCAGCAGGAACTTGCTAACTGGCAGGCACGGCTGAGCGCCGCGCAAAGCAACCTGTCAGATATAAGGAGCCTTGCCGAGAGCCAGTATGAACACAGCACGGTCAGCGCTGACACCAGGGCAAGCCTTGACCAGCAGGCGGCGCAGAACAACGCGTATTATAACTACCTGTACAGCAGGATTAAGTAAGGAGGCCGGCACCATGGCGGTGAATAATGAAAGACTATATCAGTTGATTGATAACGCTCCCGCGCCCGCTCAGAATCCGCAGACAGCTCAGGCCGCTGCGGCGCTTGCGGCTGCCGAGAACGAAGCAAAGGAAATAGACTACACTCATACCGCGGACGCCAGACTCGACCGCGCAATTAATGAAGCGCTTCAAAAAAGCGGTTATAATTACGATTTAAGCAAAGATAATAATTATCAGGAATTTGCACGACAGTACAGTCAGAATACGCTCAGCGGCCGTGAGAGCGCTCAAAACACGGCAAATCAGCTATCGGGCGGATATGCTCCGACATATGCCGACACCGTGGGCAGCGAGGTGTCGCACGACATTATTAACAACATGGCGAATTATACTCCCGCGCTGAGAGAGGCAGCAAGACAGGAAGCGGCAGCCAAAACGGCGCAGGCGGCAACCGCGGCGCAGATCTATCACACGTTAGCCGACACGGGCTACGCCAGAAACAGAGATCAGGTAAGCGACAGTAAGAATTATCTCAACTACCTTGCAAGCAGGTATGGAACAGAGAGGCAGGCCGAAAACCAGCAGCAGAGCTTTGCGAATGATATTTACCGCAGCAGACTGTCAAACGCTCTTGACGACACGAAGCTTGCGAGAAAGATTGATAACGCGCAATATCAGCTTAACAGTCAGAGCGCCGAGAGCGCGGCTAAGCTTGCGGCAGACCGGACGGCGTTTGATCAAAAAATGGCATATACAGCGGCCAAAGACAGGTATGACGACAGTGCTGCTGCAGCTAAGGCCGCGGCAAAAGCTGATAAAGATAGGGCGAAAGAAATAAAAACAGCTAAAGCCAATTACAAGAGCGCGGCGGATAAGATTGATAAGTATGTGACTTCAGGAAAAGGCCTGAGCTATTCGGAAATGAAAGAATTTGATTATGACGGAAACGGCATTATTGACGAAAGAGACAGAGACCTTGCTTATGAAGCAAGCCAAACAGGCAACTTGCAATATGAATTTAATTACAGCGAAGGTGTTAATGAATTAATTTCACGAGCTAATTCACAATGGAAGTTTTTAAATAATCAGATAAGTAACAAAAGCGAGGTAAAAAATAAATTCATAAACTATTTGGAAAGCGAAATCAACAAATATAAAATAACAAAAGGTGAAGCGGCCGCGCTTTATGAAGCTTTTTGGGATAAAATAAAATGAGGTAGTCTATGGGGTTTTCATTTGATGAGTTTAAAAAAGACAAAACTGAAAACAAAATACATTGGAATTCTGACAAATTAAGCAGAGCAGGCAATGATATTAACGATTATTTAAAAGGTGTGCAGAATCAAGCAAACTTTCAGGGCACCCGGTGGACTGATGACGAGTTTAACGGGAATAAGGATAAGATCAGCAGTCTGAGAAGCAGCATGAACATGCTGCAGGCGTACGCGAACTCGGTGAAAGACAAAGACGAGAACGCTTACAGACAGACTATGTCGCTTTATTCGCAGCTTGGCGGCGGCCTTGATACGGCTGAAAAGTGGTTTAATGATAACAGCGATTCTAAAACCCGCGCAGAAACCTGGGAAAAAAGAAAAGCACAGGAAAATGAGTATAATACACAGCTGGCGATCGACGCTATGAGGGGAGGTCAAAGTACTGCGGCAGAGCAGGCACAGAAATACGGCCTTGATGAAAAAGAACTTGAGGGAAAATATAAGGAATTTATAGCGAACGAAGCAAAAGCTGATTTATCAAACACATACGACAGCATGAGTTACGACGAACTTCTTAACATTATTTTTGATCCAAAGCGCAACGCGCAGAGAATAGTTCAAGAGGTTGATCAGTATTACAAGAATGTTCATAACTGGGAATACAATACAGAGCAGGACTATGAATCAGCGTTTAAGGGCGCTGCTGAAAGGAATAATCTTAGTGTTGAACAGGTGAAGAAGATCTATCAAGATGGAAAGAACTGGGACACCGAGGTATCCTATCAAAGTTATGCATTAAGTGACGATGAGAGAGATTATATTTTTAAAAGGATACTTGAAACCGGCAGCAGTCAGCAACTTGAAAAACTTAGAGATAAGCTGCCTAAAGCCAAATATTACAACAAAATAAGAAGCGGGCTGAATGAGGCGATTGAAAATAAGCACGAAAAAGAAAGCTTTTTGAGTTATCTTGAAAAATATCCGGATTTAGACGCTATAATCTACAACTACGACAAAGGGCGCAAGTATATGCCGTCCGGCGCGGAGAACAGCGAGGTTGAAGCTAACGGTAAGACAATAAAGATGCTTCCCTCAACCGCGATTCGAGATTACCTGTTAGAGCAGAATTCTGATTATAAAAAGCCTTCCGTCAATCAAATAGCCGAACAGTTAAATCTTATCAATCCGCTGAAAGCACAGTCTGATTATGAGGATAAGTATATTAAAGAAACCCTGCGGCAGATGTATCCGGACGCCGACGAGAAAACGATTGACGGAATCGTTAACAGAACGCATTACGATGCAGACAGCGCGTATGAATCGTTAAAAAATGAAATAGGCGAGGATGAATTTGACAAGCTGGTTAAATACAGGGGAAGATACTGGGAAAGATTAAAAAACGCTAAGCACCAGGAGGATATTAAGAAAGACTCCGAGAATTTTCCGATTCTTATGAGCATTGCTTCGGTGCCTATCAACATGATAGGTTCTGCAACCGATTTAATTCGAACCGGCGCGGCTTCAATTGACGCGGCAAACGGCGGCGACGGCTGGTATGATCCGAAAGCGACAGCAAACTATACAGCTCAAAACATACGATCTACCGTAGGCGAAAAGATTGATAACCCTGCCGGGCAGTTTCTGTATCAGACGGGAATGAGCATGGGTGATTCTGCTTTCGCAATGGCGGCAAACGCGATCCCCGTCGCGGGACAGCTTATTTCAAGCGGTATGTTCTTTTCATCCGCGGGCGTCAACGCGTATAACAGGGTGATAGAAAACGGCGGCTCAAACGAGCAGGCTGCCTGGACGCTTGTTTCCCAGGGCGCCGCTGAGCTGGTGTTTGAAAAAATTTCGCTTGAAAAATTAAATGCGTTTAAAGCAAGCAAGAATGTAAAGGGAATTAAGGATATTGTTAAAAATAAGGTAAAACAAATGTTTACCGAGGGCAGCGAGGAAGTTGCTACCGACGTTGCTAATTTGATTTCAGACGGAATTATTAACGGAGATTTAAGCGAATTCCAGCTAAATAAGCAGAAGTATATTGACAGCGGCATGAGTGAGGGTGAGGCAAACGGAGCGGCTGTTGCCGACTTCTTTAAAAATCTGGGAATGGATTTTGCGGGCGGCGCATTAAGCGGCGGCGTTTTTGGCGCCGCGGTAAGTACATACGCGCATCATAATTATAACAGCGCCATGAAAAACACCAACGTTGTTTTAAACGGCGCGGAAATGAGCGTGAAAGACGCTGTTAATTTGAGCAGGGATTACTTTATGCAGACGGCGCAGAACCTTGAGAAATCACCTGACTTTAACGTAAGTCGGCTTGTTGAGACCGCAAAGAACGGCGGCGAGAAAGCGCAGAAGCTTGCGGAGAGCGTTGAAAGAACAATAAAAAAGAGCGGAAGCGACGCGGTTACTACTGCCGATATTTCAAACCTGCTTGAAACGATTTACAAGGAAGGCGCTGAAAGCCTTGTTACAGGCGAGGGGCTGAAAAGCGCCGGCGTTATAAGAAATATTGAACAACAGAGAGACACCGCAATCAAGAGAGAATATAACAGTCAATTTGACGAAACGGGAGCCGCTAAGGAGGGCGGCGTTAAAGGCGGCACAACAAAGGCTTTTGGCGCAACGCATAAGAACGGAATTTACGCGACGGACAAGGACGGCAGAAGTGTTGTTGTAAGCAGCATTGAGAGCAGCACAGCAGAATACGGAGCGCGCGACAACAACGTTATTTTAAAGCTTGATACCGGTGAAACCGTGAACGCAAGTGAGGTTTCAATTGAAAACCCCGATTATCAGAGGCTTGTTACCTTGGCACCGAGTTATGATACACTGGGCGCGCGCGCGCTGGTTGCCAATTATGAGGAAGCTCAGAGCCGCGGGGTGAGCACAGACCAATATATTGAGCAGTTTAATATGCTTTATAAAATGGGCAGAGCCGGCTTGACGTACGAAACAGCGAGTAAAAGCGCGGAGTTTGGCAGCATGGTCCAAAGCCTGGGTGAGAACGTTGCTCAGAGAATACTAAGCGCGGGCAACAACGACACTATTATGCACGTTAGGCTTGAGGACATGAACCTGCGCAGAGTTAAAGTACCGGGGCAGAAAACGAGCGCCAGCAGCAGGCTGATGACTGACGGCGGCACGGAAATCAACCCCGACAATCCTTATTTGCAAACACTTCAGGCGGTTGCCGAGGCTGCCGGCAAGGATATTATACTTACCGACAGGCTGAACAGCGGCGACATGGGCGTTTATAAAGATAACCGAATTTACATAAACAATGACCTGAGCGAGCATGAGGCTGTGGCTGTGGCGCTGCATGAGGCGGTTCACGGCGCGAGAGTGTACGCGCCGACGGAATACCATACGCTTGAATCGTTTATTATAAATTACCTTGTTGAGAATAATCAGAACGTTGATAAGCTGCTTGACAATATAGCCGCGGTGTGGGGCAAGGACGCCGCAAGCAGAGCAACTCAGCTCGAGGAGCTTGTAGCAAATACCGTTATGGCGCTTGCCAGCGACGAGAATGCTTTTACCAAAGCCGTTGAGACACCAAAAAACAAAGACCTACTTGTAAAAGTAAAGGAGGCGCTCAAAGGCATTATTGATAGGGTAAAAGAATTTTTCCGCAGTGTGGACGAAAACGGCAGGGCGTACGGCCATAACAAGCAGGCTCAGCCGTGGCTTGATGACGTTAAGGCGCTGGAACAGCTTGCCGATAAGTTTAATAAGCTTGTTACAGC